>JAFOIR010000148.1 GCA_017420625.1 Bacillota bacterium | reverse complement strand
TTGGGAGTTGTCTTTACTTTCTCGCTGGGATGAATATTATCGAGCGTCAGGTTGCCTTCACCATCCAGCAGTTCTCCGAACCGAAGAAAGATCTTCTGTCCTTCCTTTGCTTCCAGATGGAAGCTGACGACTCCTGCCAGATTCTGACCAAAATCCAGCAGCTTCTTTCCGTTTGGCGCATCCCAGATCCTGACCGGATGAAGCCTCTCGTGTGCCTTGACCGGCACATTGTTCGAGCAGGAAGGAATGACCGGATGACTGGTTACTTTTACTTTTCCACTGAAGGAAGGTGTTTTTCTCGCATCAACGATCTCCCCGTCTTTCTGATCAGCAAACAGGATCGGGCCATCATTCGACCATTCCCAGCTTCCGTCGCTCAGAATACTTTTCTGTGTCCCGTCTTCGAACAGGATCTCCAGCTGAGCCAGCAGCTTGGTCTCGGTACCATATTGATACGTCAGGCCGAAAGCACCGCAGGAACCGCGATACCAACCGTCTGCCAGCAGTACCGTCAGCTCATTTTTCCCTTTGATGAGCTGGTCTTTGATATCATAGACCTGATACTGAACACGTTTGCGATAGTCCGTATATCCCGGAGTAAAGAGCTGATCGCCGATCTTCTTTCCCTGCAGCGCTGCTTCGTAGGTGCCGCAGGATGAGATGTAAAGTCTGGCCTTCTTCACCGGTTTTTCCAGTATAAAGGTCTTCCGGAAACAGTCAACAGGATAACGCTGCTTTTTGTCCGGAACATAGTCTCCGCTGATCCAGGATGCTGTCCAGTCAGACGGATCAAGAAATCCCATTTCAAAGACGGCTTCCTCGGACCACTCGCCTTCAGTTCCGTTCTCATCCCACAGGCGTACTTTCCAGATGACCTCCTGACGGCTCTTCAGGACTTTGGGATATTCTGCCTGCATGGAAGAACTTTCCACTTTTCCGCTGTCCCAGAGGACGATTCCCTCCGGATCCTGGCAGAGAATCTGAAAGGCACTCTGCCGAATGCCCTGATCCGCATTCCAGAACAGACGCGGGCGAACGATATCGATTCCCCGGGGATTTTTCAGATATTCCGTACGAAGCCTGATTGCTTTCATGATAACTCTCCTTTTCTTCAGATTATCGAATGCTGACGGTAACAGGACCCTCTTCCAGTACCTCAAGTTTCAGAACTGTCTGCGGACTTTCCGGATCGCCTGCATTGTCCATCTCATAACGGATCGGAAGATCGGCCGTGACCGTCGCCGGGGTAAAGGGAAGATAGATCTCATTTGTACCAAGCTTTGCTTTTATCTGCATCGTAAAGGCGGCTGCTTTTTCATCATACCGATAAGAAAGAAGATGACCGCTGACGGCTCTTGGATAAGCACGGCAGAGCGCGGTGAAATTCGGATCCTTCTCCATGCCGGGATGATACTCACAGTAAGCGGATCCCCAGAGATTCTGTTCGACGATTCCATTCATGAACCGGATCAGATCATTGGTGAAATCCTTCGACGGGAAAGCACCCCATTCCGCCGCGATCGTCGGAAGAGCCAACGCATCAGCAGCGAGCTTCTTATTCGCATAAAGTCTCTCTACATTATCTTTGCTGTAGTTTTCATAGCGGTCTGAGTCCACGACAGAATCATAGCCGTGCGGCGCATAGATCTGTTCGATCTCTTCCAGACGGCTGATACCGGTCGGAAGATCGGTACTGCAATAGATATTGCCTCCTGTAATCAGCGGGAAAACACGGCCTGTCACTTCACCTGCTTTGATAAGTGCATGGGCAATGCGATGATAGAAATCCATCAGAACTGTTTTATCCCACTCCAGGAATTTTCCGGCTACGATGCCCATGAATGAGGCGACTTCCTGCGGCTCATATGTGGAAGGATCCGTCAGAGAGAAGGAAGGATTCTTCTGCATGGCTGCCATGGTAGCTTCACCGAATGCCTGACGGGCCACAGATCCCATAAACGGCTCGTTCATCGGTTCCAGACCGATCACATTTTCACAGTCTGCAAAGACTTCCGCGATCTTCTGCCACATCTTCTCATAATGGTCCAGAAGACCGATCCCGTCAGAGGCGGGCTTGTTATCCCAGAAATTGTCCGCAGCCCGGATGATGGCATCGCTCTCCAGATAGGCCTGATACCAGAGTGCACAGTTCTTCGGATGATACAGTCCTTCATCCAGGCAGGCCCAGTCCGGTGCCCCGTCACCGTATTTATCGGCAAACAGATCCTGATGCATGTCGATCATAATATAGATACCATATTCTTCGGCCAGCTGCAAAATTTTTTTGACGTGCTGCAGGTATTCTTCGTCGATCACACCAGGCTCCGGCTCTACAGCCCTCCAGAAAACACCAAAACGAAGCAGATTGAATCCAACCTGTTTGAAATATGGAAATGCTTTTTCAAATTCAGGGTAAAAATGAGGGGCCTTGCGACAGAGTACATTCAGTCCGTGAAGAATGACTTCCCGTCCGTTTTCGTCCAGAAACTTCGAACCATTGACCGTCAATTTCATCTTTTTTATCCTTTCTGCTCCGCTTCGTCTTTGCGGGCTTTGATTTCCTGCTGCTCTCTTTCGATATTTTTCTCTACATCCAAAAACTTCAGAATAACGATCAGAATCAGTGCCGTAATGATCTCCAGTCCTACAAAGAAGAAGGTAAAGACATTCTGTGTGGCTGTATTCTGAACAAAGCCGATCGTCTCTCCGGTTGCCTCGATAAATTCCGGTGCTTTATATCCGGCAAAGGACATAGACAGGTTCAGGATTCCGCTTGCCACACCAACGGCTACTGTCGTGATGACGGAGTTGACAGAGGCTGCCAGTCCGTCGCACCGAAATCCGCACTTCCATTCGATATGATCCAGCACATCCGCAAAAATAGCTGCAAAGACATATGCGCACGGAAGTCCGCCCATATTCTTGATAAACTGACCGATCAGCATGATCACCATGTTCCTTGGAAAGAGGAAACAGATCACGCCTCCGATGGCATACAGAACGAAACCGCCCAGGGTGACATTGCGCTTGCCGAACTTCTTTGCAAGCGGCCACACCGCAAAGATACCGATCCCCATCGGAATTCCGCCGATCACAGAGATCAGCATCTGCGTAATGCCATCATTATAAGTGCCAAGCACATAGTTGCAGTAATAAACCAACGCAGAATTCTTAAAAGTGGATCCCAGTGTATAGATCAGGAAATAACCTGCAATCAGCAGCCAGTATTTTTCGTGAAGGATCACTTTAAGCTGCTCTTTGATGCTTCTGGGCTTCTCTGATTCACCGATTTCCTCCGTCACCCGTTCTTTCGTGTAGAAATACTCCAGCATGATCAGCGGAAACGCCATGATCGCAATCAGGCTCATGGTTAAAAGCCAGGCTTTCCGATTGACTCCGAGCGCCGGCATGATCAGCATAGGAAAGATCAGTGCAACGATAATGCCGGACACCATAACCGATGCAATATTATTGAAGACAGAAAGCAATCCGCGTTCTTTCGTGTTGCGTGTAGACAGCGGCACCATCAGAGCATGGGACATGTTATAGATCGTATAGGCAATGGAATAGAACAGATTGTAGGAAACCATGATCCAGATCACCTGCAGTGTCTCTGAACCTGCCGGTACGGTAAACAGAAGAATCCCTGTGATAGGAACAATGACAGCTGATAAAAGCAGCCAGGGTCTGGCTTTTCCTTCTTTCGTACGGGTATGCTCGATAACCTGTCCCATCAAAAGATTTGTGACGGCATCGATGATCTTGGAGATGATTGGAAAGATCATCAGAAAAGCACCGCCCCAGACACCTGTCAGATTCAAAACGTCAGTGTAAAACACATTCAGATATGTCGCCAGAACGGCATTCAGGAGTACAGCTCCTGTAGGACCAATTAGATAACCGAACCACTTTTCTTTTGCACGGACCTCGGAAGTCCGTACCCGGCTTGCCGG
>JAFOIR010000147.1 GCA_017420625.1 Bacillota bacterium | reverse complement strand
GTTCTGATACGAGGAATCCTTGAGCTCAAAATTCAGATCGCAGAGTTTTTCCATATATCCGCTCACATCAAAGATCGTATTCGTCAGATCCATCTTCCGCGCACCAAGCTTCTCATTGTCGTCGGTACCCGGAAGTCCTTGTCCCCAGCTGCCGCCAGCGACATAATCGAAGATCAGTTTTCCCTCTTCCGGATGATAAATGGCCATGGCATGCGGTCCATAGGTTGTCATATCATCCATTGTACTGTGTCCGACAAAGTACGTGATGCCCTCCCACTGGCAGGCATAAACACTGCTTGACCCATAGCTGATATGTTCCATGTAGCCGATATTCTTCGGTCCGTCTGCATGAACTACTTCCTTACCATCTTCGCCGTCAACCAGTTCATACAGATCGATGTCCATTGAGACAGTCTGATATCCGGTGCCGAATACCAGAGAAACGAGCATATCGCCCGTGCTTTCTTTCTCCGATACAGTAACGGTCACCATTTCCAGGGATCCATCGTTGTCAAGATCATCGACCAGTGCACTCAGAAGACCGCTGCCGCCGTTGCTCTTCATATCTTTTTCACCCAGCGGTGTCACAAACGAAGCGCCGTCACAGGTTCCGATCTTCGGCACTACGTTGGCTCTCAGATATGCATAGAAGAGCTCTTCCAGATTCTTCGACATGCGGGTATGGAAGTAAATATAGTTTTGTTTTGCATCGATCTCCTCTACTGAAGTACCTTCATAGGTGATCTGGTATTCCTCGTGTTCTTCATCTTCTGCATAGAAGACAAAGGTATAGTCATATCGGTTATCCAGTTTGATATCCCAGTGTCCTGCATTGTCTGTGGAGGCTCCGGCATAGACCTTATCCGGGTTATCGCTGCGGTAGATATCGATCCTGGCATCCATGATCGGCTCATCCGTCTCGTCATCGAGTACTTCTCCGCCGATATAGCAGGTGCGCCAAAGGCTTTCGGAAAGGTCTTCTCTCACCTGAAGCCATTCCTGTGAAAGCATCGATGATGCTTCCGCACCGCTTAAGCTCTTCAGGTTTTTATCATAATCCTCCGTTTTTGTGATGATACCCATCATGGCCAGCGCACCCATCATGACTTCACGTTCGGCTTTGGCCTTATCGGTATTCTTATAGTTTTTATCCTCTTCCATCTCCAAGGAATAGACATACGCATAGGCTCGCTGCGTCACTCGCAGTGACAAAAGCGCCCATGCCCGGATCCGGTCCAGTGTTTTCTGAGATATATAACCCTGTTTAGCCGCTTCTGTTTTTGCAGCACTGATTTCTCTTTTCAGACATTGATCGGCAACGGTTCCGATGTCCATCAGACAGTCGACCATGTAGGTCATCTTTCCTTTGTCGATCTCATCGTTGAAAACGACATCGGAAAGGCTGATGCAGGCGTCCAGAATGCCAAGCATCGCACCGACCGGACTGGTCTTTGTCACGAGCAGCTTTACTCCGAAGGTAATTCCCTGCCAGAATACAGCCTTTCGTGCTGCCATAATCGGATCTTTGTATTCTTTGACAAGTTTATCCGCCGCATCTTTCATTTGTTCAACCGAATTTCTCGATGTAAACTGCTTTTTATCGACATCTCTCAAAAGTTCAAGTTCACGGACAAAGGTGTCATTCCAGCCTTTGCTCCGCTTCTTGACATCCGCATAGTTATAGAGAGCTGAGACCACTTCCACTCCGGTACTGACAATCTCAGCGGTATTACCGATACCTTTGATTTCTGTCAGAATGTCCTCTGAAAGATCCAGCTGTGTTGCCAGCACTTTGGCAGGAAGGTCTTTTGACTTATCTATTTCATTGAGCAATTCGATCATGTCGTTCGTCACGCCGCAAATGCTGATCACTTCTGCACCCCAGGGATCATTGAGTGCATAATGATAGCGTTCTACGACCTTCTGAAACTCATTCGCATCGGCTTCAACAATATATTTTGAATCGTCCTCTGCTAGAGTCAGCAGTGACTTTTCGTACTGCTCCTGAATGATCATATTCGAGCCGAAAAAACTCAGGCAAACCCGCCAGTCAAACCCTTCATCCAGTATGACACCGAATGAAGCATCCATCGTCGTTCCAAAAGCACCTTTGGAAATATAAAGCGCCCGCTGGCCCAGTCGGAGATCTGAGAGCTGCGAGGAAAACTCGTCCCATACTGTCAGCAGATCCTTCGCTTCAGCCGGACAAATGACTGCGACATCATCTCCATACGTCTCATCATCTATATAGAACTGAGCCCGAAGGTAATACAGCAGATGAACCAAACCATACCATCGCTTTTCATTGGGGTCATCATAATAAGGAACAACCAGCTGATTCATCCGGCAGATTCCGTCATCCGTCATGCTCAGATTCAGCGTATCCCAGATTTTCTCATTCTCCCGGTAGAATGTATATTTTTGTCCCTGATGTCTGACCGAAAAACCGGCCAGCATAGCAGCATCCTCGACGGAAACATAGATATCGGTATTCTTCTCCAGCATCGCTTCCATTTTGTGCGGAGGCTCATCTGTTTCGCCCTGGAAGCGGTATTCAAATTCTCCTAAGATAAAATCCGGTTTTTCTTCCTTCATGTAGGCCTGTGCCTGGATCGGAGGAAGAATTCCCAGCAAAATAGCCACCGTCAGGAGGATCGAGATCAGTTTTTTACTCATCGTCTTCGCCTCCTTCCAACTGTTCCTGCATATAGGTCATCAAGCCACCGGTAATGGCATCTGAAAGATTGGAATCCATCAGAATTTCCTTGGAGTCTACATAGTCAAGCACCGTAATATCAACCACAAACGTGTCTCTTTCTGAAGCAGCATAAGCTTCCAGCTTCTCCGTGACCTTTGCCAGGATCTCCTCGGAATCGGCATCTTCAGAGAGTTCTTTCTTAGCCTCTTCATAGGCAACTTCGAAGCTGACCGTTTCGATCGTCACTTCCACGAGCGCATAGGTGAATCCATCCTCTTCCTGAACAAGACGAGGTTCCCCCACTTCAAACGTCATGCTTTTGGCGATCGCAGCCTGTATGCTTGGAAAAGTCAGACCTTCTCCACCCTGCAGGTACTTCCCTGCTTCGGGATCACAGTTATGGTAAAGCGTAAGAAATCCCTTCGCGACCTCCGGAGCCGCTTCTTCGAGAGAAAGGTCTGCGATCTCCTTCTGCGGCAGAAGCTCTGCTGTATCCAGCTTTTCTTCCGTTATCTGCTGATTCGCTTTCGGATGATTGATCCCGATACTTCCAATCGTTCTGCCGCTCAGCAGAAAATAACCGATCGTCCCTGCCAATCCCACGATGATTACGATCTGTAAGATCAGCAGAATCTTCAGGGCGGATCCTTTTTTCTTTTTCTGGCTCATGTCGAAACTCCTTTATCTGGAATAAAACTTATTGTATCACAATCGAGCAGGGAAAGAAAAGCTTTCTGCCGTTTTTCGTCCGAAATCTTTCAGTATATTGCAAACGGGAGGATTGTGAATTACAATGATAAAAGATAATACTTCATCTGATAATCTGTGACATAAAGGGAGAACTACGATGAAATTTACCAATGGCTACTGGCATATCAAACCGGAAATGGATCCCCATTTTGCGACTCAGTATCTTGAATCCCAAACGATTCCTGACAAAGCAGGAAACCTCTCTTTAAATGTTCTGGCGGCCACCAAAGCGATCCGCGGCCGCGGCGATACACTGAACAGTCCCACGCTGGATGTGACCTTCTCCTCGCCCAGAGAAAACATCATCCGGGTAAAGATCGCTCACTTCACCGGTGTACAGGAAAAAGGACCTTTCTTCGAGACTTTTGAAGAGACCGTTTCCCCTGAGATTCATGAGACGCCTTCCTTCATCTCCTATCAAAACGGTGCTCTGGAAGTCAGGGTCTCCAAGGAAGAAGGCCGCTGGCAGGTAGATTTCTACGGAGATGGAAAACTGCTGACGACCAGCGGATATCACGGAATGGCTCATATTCTGAAAAAGACGGCCATCACCGGGTCGATCATGCCTCCAGGTGATCCATACATGACCGAAAGCCTCATGCTGGATGTTGGAGAAAATATCTACGGACTGGGCGAACGCTTCACTCCCTATATCAAGAACGGTCAGGAAGTCACCATGTGGAATGCGGACGGTGGTACCGCCAGCGAACTGGCCTACAAAAACATCCCCTTCTATATGACCAACCGCGGCTATGGCATCTTTGTTGAGGACTCTTCGGATGTTTCTTTCGAAGTAGCCAGCGAAAAGGTCGAACGGGTCCAGTTCTCCGTTTCCGGCGAATCCCTGACCTATGACATCATCTATGGCTGGACGCCTAAAGGAATTCTGGAACTATATACTGCATTGACAGGGCGTCCGGCGCTTCCGCCGGCCTGGAGTTTTGGTCTGTGGCTTTCCACTTCCTTTACCACTGACTATGATGAAAAAACGACTTCTTCTTTTATCGACGGCATGGCTGAACGGGATATTCCGTTAAGTGTATTTCACTTTGACTGTTTCTGGATGCGCGGCTATCGCTGGTGTGATTTCAAATGGGATCCGGATACCTTCCCGGATCCGGAAGCGATGCTGAAACGCTATCACGATAAAGGTCTTCATATCTGCTGCTGGATCAATCCCTATATTGGTCAGCGTTCGGAGCTTTTCGCTGAAGGCGCTGAAAAAGGTTATCTGCTGAAGAAAACGAACGGCGATGTCTGGCAGACAGACATGTGGCAGGCAGGCATGGGAATCCTGGATGTCACCAATCCGGCTGCCCGGGACTGGTATGCAGGAAAACTGCGGGATCTTCTGCGTATGGGAGTCGATGCTCTGAAGACCGACTTTGGCGAACGCATTCCTGTCAGGGACGTTGCCTACTATGACGGTTCCGATCCTCTGAAGATGCACAACTACTACACCTTCCTCTATAACAAGATGGTCTTCGAACTGCTGGAAAGCGAGAGGGGTAAAGGAGAAGCCATTCTCTTTGCGCGCAGTGCGACCGCCGGTTCTCAGCAGTTCCCACTGCACTGGGGCGGCGACAACAGCGCCACCTATATTTCCATGGCTGAAACGCTTCGGGCAGGACTGAGTATGTCCCACAGCGGTTTCGGCTTCTGGAGTCATGATATTTCCGGCTTCGAGCAGACAGCTCCGGCCGATGTATACAAGCGTTGGGTGGCTTTTGGCCTTCTGTCCAGTCACAGCCGTCTGCATGGTTCTTCCAGCTATCGGGTTCCGTGGCTCTTCGATGAAGAAAGCGTTGATGTTGCCAGAAAATTCTCCCGTCTTAAAAACCGCCTGATGCCCTATCTCTATGCCAAAGCGGTCGAAGCTCACGAAACCGGCGTCCCGATGATGCGGCCGATGATGCTGGAATTCCCGGACGATCCGGCCTGTGAAACGCTGGACCGGCAGTATATGCTGGGCGATGCGCTTCTCGTGGCACCCGTCTTTTCTTCCTCCGGCGAGGTCACCTACTATGTGCCGGAAGGAACCTGGCTCAACATCCTCACCGGCGAGAAGGTCAGTCATGGCTGGCATAAAGGAACCTTTGATTTTCTGTCGCTCCCGCTGCTGCAGCGTCCAGGGACAGTCATTCCCTTCGGCCCGGTCGAGACCCGTCCGGATTATGACTATACCGATGGGTTGGAGCTTCAAGCTTATGATATACCCGAAGGCGCCGAAATCACGGTCAAAATTCCGGATACAAAAGGAAATACGGCCATGACCTGCCTCGTGAAAAAGCAGGATGGTCGTATCATAGCTGAGTCTTCTTCAGGGAAGCCTTCCCTGAAAATTCTGTAATTTCGTTTTTCTTTCCTTATACGAACCAGGTATAAAATTCTTCATAGGACTTCAGAAGAAAGCGCATATGCTCTTTCATATAGAAGTATGCAAATTCTCCGTCTCTTGCTTTTACAGCTTCATAGATCTTCCGATGCTGCTGATTCAGAACATCCGATATGGCTTTCTGTTTTTCGGGCAGCGTCAGGATATCTTTTGACTCTTTTTCGATCTGATCCTCCGCCTGGATCAGGGATTCCATGAACGAAAGAATCAGCGGGTTATGGGCTGCCTGAGCCAAAATCAGGTGAAACTCATTCAATTGCTTTTCCGGATTCCGACCGCACCTATGAGGGTAGATCGTTTTCTCAAGCTGGGCAAGTTCTTCATCTGTCGCATTCTCCGCAGCACAGCGGGCAATTTCCGGTTCAAGCATCAGACGGGCGCGGCTGGACTCGATAAACTTCTCATGCATACGTTCTCGCTTCGAGCGATTATCCTTATCGACGGTGAGCAACTGGCTGTCGATGAGGACAAAACTGCCCTTTCCGCGCCTTGTCTCGATGATCCCCTTCTCGGACAACGTCTTCAAGGCTTCCCTTACCGTGATCCGGCTGACACCGGTCTTAAGCATGAGTTCTTTTTCGCTGGGAAGCATATCGCCTTTTTGATAAAGGCCGGCACTGATATCCTGAAGGATATTTCGTGCTATTTGTTCATATAGAGTATTCATCAGGATTTTTTATTCTCAGCCATTGCCTTGACCTTCTTTTCTCTCAGGAAAGCATAGATGATGACCACAGCGCTGTAGATCAGCATCATCTGCCATGCACTGGTGATATCGCTGAAATTCAGGATCGCTGCGATCACATAACCGATCAGCGCTACGGTTGTCAGGATAAACAGCGCTGTTTTCTTGATTTTAAAGGAGGAATTCGCCATAGCCTGAGGATTCTTTTTGTAGATCAGATAACCGGTGAAGATGGGGAACAGCACGTAGATCAGGGAAACACCATTGCCCAGACGAGCGATCGTGCTGATATCCAGACCGGTCAGGATCGGAATCGCACCGATAATATAGAACACCAGCAGCAGAACCCAGGGTGTTCCTCTTTTGCTGATCGCTGCTGCCTGTCTGGGAAGCCAGCCTTCTTCTGCAGCGATCAGAAGTCCCTTGGTGCACCAGGTGAAGGTGGCGTTCAGGGTAGAAGCTACGGCAAACATACCGCCGCCGACAATAAAGAAATAGTAAACCGGTTTGGGGAAGATCGCTTCAGAAACCAGTACCAGGCTTTCGCCGGCTACCGTCTCGATCGGAAGAACGCCTACGGCAACGATACCGATAAATGCATAAAGGACGGCAACTGCCAGTGTACTGTAAATCATGGCACGGGGAAGGTCACGGCCGGGATTTTTCATTTCGCCGCCAAGCTCAGACAAAAACTCCGCACCGCCGGTCGCGAAGGTCAGAAGACTTGCACCGGTCATGAAGTTAATGAATCCATTCGGCATGATCGCTGAGATCCCGCCCTTGAAAACATCCCAGTTGACTTTCGGAAGACCAAAAGCGATAAACAGAACCATGGCACCTACCAGTACGATGACCAGTACATTCTGAAGCTTGGCTGCAAAGTCCACGCCCAGGACATTCATGATAAAGCAGATGGTCAGAACGCCGAAGGCGACCCATGTTTTGGGAAGACCGGGCAGCAGACTGCAGGTATAATCAGCGAAGGTGATGGCAAACATGGCCAGAACCAGCTGACCGGCTACCAGAAGCGCGAGGTAGAAGAAACCGGTCTTCTTTCCGATATAGTCCCGAACATAGGTGTACATACCACCTGTCGCCGGAACGGCGCTGCCCAGAACGGCCAGAACCATGTTCGGGCAGATGACCAGGACAGCAGCTACCAGGAAGGCTAAAGGTGTTCCGGCTCCTGTCAGTGCGATCGTGATACCGGTCAGGGCCATGATACCGGAACCGATGATCTGACCGACGCCGATTCCCATCAGATCGCCCAGACCAAGGACTCTTCTGAGTTCATTTGTTTTTTTCTCTTCGCTCATTTTATTTTTCTCCCTCTGAGATGTCTTAGAACTTTTCCAAAGCTTTTTGAATGCACTGAAGGCCGCCCAGAAGCTGATTCTGGGGGCAGGCCACATTCATACGGACAAATCCGTCATAATGATCTCCATAATGTTTTCCGCTGTTGAGGCCGGCACCTTCCTGCGCGATCGCATCGATCAGTTCATCGCTCGTTTTCCCGTAGGCGCGCATATCGAGCCAAAGCAGGTATGTGCCTTCCGGCTTTGCTACTTTTACCAGCGGAAGATTCTTCGCCATAAACTCACAGACGATCTTTGCATTTTCTGTCAGGAAAGCCTGCTCCTCGTCGACCCATTCATCGCCGTCCTGATAGGCCGCCTTGACAGATTCCAGTCCCAGAGTATTGGGGCAGAAAAGATATCGGGAATACAGGTAGTTCTGATACTTACCTCTCAGGTCTTCGCCCGGAATGATGAGATTGGAAGTCTCCAGTCCGGCAATATTGAATGTCTTGGAACAGCTGGTGCAGACGATCATCTGTTCATAGATCTCCGGAAACTGACCAATCGTTACATGTTTTCTTCCTCCGAGGATCAGATCCCAGTGGATCTCATCACTGACGAGAATGATATGATATTCTTTGCAGATATCCACCACCTGCTTCAGTTCCTCGTAGGTCCAGACACGGCAAACCGGATTATGCGGGCTGCAAAGAAGCAGCATCTCGGCACCGCCTTCTGCTGCGATCTTCCTGAGCCCATCGATATCCATATGATAGCCTTCTTCATCCAGAAGAAGATCATTATATAAAAGTCTGCGGCCGGAGGCCTGAACAATGGAATAGAAAGGATCATATACCGGCGGCTGCACGATCACACCGGCAGAAGGACTGGTCAACGCCTCGATTGCATTGCACATGGCCGGGACAATGCCGCCGGTCGGAATGATCCAGTTCGATTCGATTTTCCAATCATGTCTTCTCCGGCACCAGCCTTTTACTGCTGAATAATACTCCTCATTCAGATCGGTATAACCAATCACGCCATTGTCGATCCGATCCTTCAGGGCCTGCAGGATCGGCGGATAAGTCCTATAATCCGCATCAGCGATCGAAAACGGAAGCAGTCCTGTTTTCCCTTTATAATCCATCTCCTGGAAGTCCCACTTAATACAGGCTGTTCCCTTTCGGTCCACCCCTTCATTAAACGGATACATAGTTATCCTCCACGTATTACATATTATGACATCTGATGCCACATAAAGAAAACATATCATAATATGTTGACGAACGCAATGACTATTTAACCTTCTTTTTCGAAAGCAGGACGCACACTGTCACAGAGACTGAAAATCAGTCCTGCTGCCTGCCGGGATGTGATATCAAAGTCAGAGTTGATCCATTCGATAAGAATATGGACAGATCCCTGCATCAGAAAGGTCAGAATATATTTCTCCTGAAGAGGGTCTCCATAATGGGGAAGATTTCCCCGCACCTTATCCAGGGTATGCTGAATAAATTCCATCCGGAAACTTTCTGCATCTTCGTTGCATAAAATGGTTCGGAACAGGAGTGCATTTTTCTGAATATAGATCAGAAAAGCCTCAATATAATCCACCGTTTTTGCCGAAGGACTGACATTTTCCATATAATCGTCAGTCCTTTTTTCGATCTCCTTCTTGATGTCATTCAGGACACTTTGCTGGTCATTGTAATGCAGATAGAAGGTCGTGCGGTTAAGGTCCGCTCGCTCACACAGTTCCTTGATGTTGATCTGCTTGAAAGGCTTCTCCTGCATCAGTTCAACAAGGGCTGTCTGAAGCAGCTTCTTCGTCATCTGTGAGCGTCTGGACTCTTTCTGTTCCATCGGTTTCTTCCTCTTACCATTTCTGACATATCCATATCAACAGATACCTATAATCTGTCGATATAACGACACCCAAAAGATATCTGTTGATTGTAACATCGACACAGTGTCGATATAATATTATCAGGAACGAATCTCTTAATCAATAGAAATATTCCATATAAGGAGGAACCTGTCATGAAAGTATTTATGATCGGCGGAACCGGTCTTCTCGGTTCCGAGGCCGCTAAGGAACTGATTGCCAGAGGACACGAAGTCTCCAGTATTGCACTGCCTCCTTTACCGGAGGGTGCTCTGCTTCCTCCGGAGATGAAGCTGAAATTCGGCAACTACCTGGAAATGACCGATGAAGAACTGAAAGAGCATCTTGCGGGATGTGAAGGTTTTGTATTTGCGGCGGGCGTCGATGAGCGTGTAGAAGGTCCTGCTCCTATCTATGATCTGTATAAAAAATACAATATCGATCCGGTCAATCGCCTCCTCAGACTCTGCAGAGAATGCGGCGTCAGGCATGCCGTCATCTGTGGTTCCTATTTCTCTTATGCTGCCAAGAAGTGGCCGGAAAAGGAACTGACCAAATGGCATCCCTACATCAGGAGCCGAATCGATCAGGAAGTCGCAGCTATGAGCTTTGCCGGGGACGACTTTGATGTTGCTGTCCTGGAACTTCCCTATATCTTCGGCACACAGCCCGGTCGTAAGCCAGTCTGGGTATTTCTGGTGGAACAGATCCAGGGCATGAAGGGTGTGACCATGTATCCGAAAGGCGGCACCACCATGGTAACGGTCCATCAGGTAGGACAGGCCATCGCCGGAGCACTGGAACGCACCAAAGGCGGCCGGTGCTATCCCATCGGGTACTACAACATGACCTGGGTCGAACTTCTGAAGATCGTCCACAAATATCTGGACTGCCCGAATAAGAAGATCATCACGATCCCCAACTGGATGTACGCCATGGGCGGCAAAGGCATCATGAAGGAACAGGCCGAGAGAGGAATCCAGGGTGGTCTTCATATGGTAAAATTCACTGATATCATGTGTTCCAATCTCTTTATATCCAAAAATGAAGGGGCGGCCGAACTGGGCGTTACTCCCGACGATATCGACGGAGCTATTGGTGATAGTATCCTGCTTTGCCGGGAGATCATTGAGAACAAAAAAGCTGTTGTCGAAATGAAAGGAGAATGATATGGCGCTGAAAACAGTATTCATGACCGGTGCCGGCGGCGGCATGGGTTATGAAAGCTTCCGACAGATGCTGCCTGATGTCGGAAAACTCTATAATCTGGTGATCCTC
>JAFOIR010000015.1 GCA_017420625.1 Bacillota bacterium | reverse complement strand
CATCCTTGTCCAAAGCCAGATTGTAAAGGTCGCTCTGAAACTTGCCCGCCGCATGGCGGTCAAAGACATCCGTTGGCTCCCGCAGCGGAAAAAATGTTTTCTGTGGTTCCATATATCTGCCTCCTTTCTGATAGATATTACCACTTATATGATTATTTGTAAATAGATATTTATTTATATTTACATCCCATCGGATAAGCGATAAAATATCTGCAGGACATCTCTCCCCCCGGAAAGCACGAAAACCCATAATGCGCATTTACGGAAGTCTCTCTGAGAGACTTCCATGCGCCACCCTCCGGCTGGACCGGCAGCGGCCTCCGGCCACTGGCTGCCCGTTGGGCAGACGGCTTCGCCGTACCGATGCCCTTGCGGGCATAAGAACAGCCCCGGACAGCTCCGGGGCTCCAAGAGGTACTTCGCTATGGCTCATTACTACTTCGAGAGCACGCCCCACGGGAAACGGCGGGACGGTACAAAACTCAATACACGGACGCATTTCGAGTATATCTGCCGTGAGGGAAGGTATCTCCACATCGCAGGGCGCGAGGAAGATCTGGTTCACTCTGCCAGCGGCAATATGCCCGCCTGGGCATCCAGCCCCTCCGATTTCTGGAACGAGGCCGAAATGCACCGCCGGAACTCGTGCGACTTTATCCTGTCCAGAGGAAAGAAAAATCATCTACCGTTCCGCCCCCCTCTTTCTCCCCGAAACTCCGCGCTTCACAGGAAGCCTTGAAACAGGCCAAAGTCATCCAGATCTCCAGCCTTGCGGAAGCCCTTTTGCCAAAAGAAAAAGGCATCCGTCCTGACGTTCATTGGAACGACAAGCCAGATGCCCAGGATAAGGCAATTCGGGATGAGGAAAAACTTTACATGGGTTGGGGACGATAAAGAAGCCCCGATGGACATTGAACCTTTCGGGGCTATAGGATGATGTCGGGGTCAAAAGCCCCTATTCCTAGCGACATCTGAGAAAAAATGCGGTATAATATCAGTAAGGAAAAACACCGCAGGAGGAACAGGACATGTCATTCAGAAAAAATGATTGCCAACAGCTATCTTTTGTAGACAGTTTTTGGGGCTTAACCGAAAGAGAAAAGAAAGTTCTCCAAAATTCGTGGGCTGGAATTTTTGCCGATGAGATATTCCCCTCCATTGATGAAGATAGGTTTGCTTGCTTGTATAGTGATGTCGCTTCACGTCCCAATACCCCCGTTAACGTAATACTTGGAGCACTCATCATCAAAGAACTGTTCGACTACACAGATGATGAACTCGTTGAAAACCTGATGTTGGATTTGCACCTCCAGTATGCTCTGCACACTACCAGCTGTACAGAGCAGCCCTTGTCCGACAAGACTTTGAGCCGATTCCGCAAACGTTGTTATGAGTACGAACAAGAGCATGGGGTTGATCTGTACAAGGATTTCGTCGAAGAACTTAGCGGAAAAGTAGCTAAGATGATGAAGATCAATGGGAAAATACGTCGCATGGACTCCATGATGATAGAATCCAACATCAAGTACCTGACCCGTGTTGAACTGATTTATACTTGCATGGCCAATCTTTGCGTACACCTGAGCAAGGAATGCTCAATCAAGCTTGACGAGTCTCTTGCTGAATATACCGAGCCGAACAACTTCAACCGTATGTTCTATTATGACAAGGAGACCGCTCCGGAAGAAAAGGCGAAGCTCCTGCTTCACGACTGTGATGTATTGCTGAAGCTTTGTGGCAAGGATTTCGAGGGCATGAAGGATTACGAGCTCTTTGTGAGGTGCCTTGAAGAGCAGACCGTTGTAGAGAACGGATGCAGACGCTTCCGCACGAAGGAAGAACGTTCCATGTCCTCCAACATGCTGCAAAACCCATCCGACCCGGAGGCAACCTATAGAAGCAAGGCTGGAAAGCCGCACCGTGGCTACGTTGCAAATATAGAGGAATCTGTTGGAGCCAATGGCTCAGTTATCACCAGCTATGACTACAAGCAGAACACCTACAGCGACAGCCAGTTTCTCAAGGACAGGCTGGAAGAAATCGAGACATCAGATGAAAAGATTAGCATTACCGCCGATGGAGCCTATAGCGGCGACAAAAACACAAAACTTGCAAAGGAAAAGAATGTAGAACTGATAACCACAACGCTCTCCGGCAAGGAGACACCTGATGTATTTGCCGATTTCACCTACAATGAGGATGGCACCAAATTGGAATCGTGTGCTGCCGGCTATGCTCCTGAAAAATGCAGCTATAGAAAAAGTACTGGACAAATCATAGCGACGTTTTTCGGCGAGGCATGTTTGAATTGCCCGCACAAAAGGGAATGCAATCCTAAATTTAAACCTCACAAAGCTATAGTGACCACCTCCTTGAAAGCCAAAAAGCGTGCTGAATATGTTCGCAATATGAACACAGAGAAGTTTAAGTTATTTGCAAAGCTGAGAAATGGCGTTGAGACCATACCATCCATTTTTAGGAAAAACTTTCGTTTGGACAAACTGCCAAGAGGAATTATACGAGGAAAATTCTTTTTTGGTTCAAAAGTAATAGCTTTAAATTTCAGAAAGCTCTTCGGATTTCGTAAGGGCTTGGGAAAGTGTGCCCCAAATGCACTTCTTGCGTAAACATAGGGAAGGAGACTTAGAAATATGTCACCAATAAGAAGAATTCACCCGCCTAATTGAAACCGTTTTTCAATCTTAGGATTTTCTAACAAATTTGTTGATAGTTATTTTCATTAACGGGGATGTTAGACAAATCTCTTTTTCCTTATGACCCTGATATCATTTTATGCCCTTTCCAGCCAGTCGAACAGACAGAAATGGTCTGCGTAGTCGATCATCTGGTGCGATATACACAAATGACGATCCTTGACCCGTTCCGATGCGGGTACGTCGTCCCAGGATTTCTCCACGGGAAAGGAATCTTCCTCACAGAGGTAATAAAAGGAACAGATCGTAGTCTCACAGATATCAAATATGCCGATTAGCGGCTCATACATGACAGGTGTTTGTATCTTCACTTTGCTCCCTCGCTCAAAGGGTAAGGTGAAATTTTCATCGAACCTACTGAAAGACGCATACCAATCTACCAGATCAAGCACTTCTTCCTGAATTCCTCGTTTCAGAAACCATTCTTCTTCACGGTAGAAACTGCGGATGGTCCATTTTCCGTCTATCCATGATATCAAAAAACTCCATTCTGGATCGTGCGAACAATACCAATTTTTTTCCCGATTGATAGGAGTGAGAGGAAGATGAAGCATGTCAACTTCAGCCTCCCATTGAATCATTTCGGCACCGTCTCGGTCAACTTCTAAGAACCCGATGATCTCATCAAAAGTAGCGTGGATGGAATATGTCGAACCCTCTGGTTCCAGCATGTTCTTCAGATGATAGAAATATTCCTT
>JAFOIR010000146.1 GCA_017420625.1 Bacillota bacterium | reverse complement strand
GGAATCGATCGGGGGATCCAGAGATATTCAGGAAGCACTGGATACCAGTTATCTTATGTCTCCGCTTCGGGGGTTGCTTTGTATCCTTCTGATGACAGCCGGTTTCAGTGCCTCGATCCTGATCGAGAAGGATCGAAAATCCGGCCTTCTTACCTGGGTCAAGCGGTCTCAGAGGATCGGGACTGTCTATGCTTATTACCTGGCGACGATGCTGCCGATCGCAGTTGTTATCGCAGGGACACTTTTTGCAGTAGGGCTTGTTGCGAACCCATGGTGGGAGCTTCTTCTGATGGCGATGGCCATCATTTCCGGAGGAGCTTTCTGTGATCTGATCCGGCTTGGGATCGGCCAAATTGGCTCTACAACGACGCTTTCGATCATGGTACCGATCATCCTGCTGTTCTTGATTGCGGCATGTCCGGTTTTTCTGAATTTCCGTTCCTTGCGGTATATCCAGTATCTTCTTCCGCCTTTCTTCTACATGCAGCTTGCCTACAGCGGCGGCTATCTTTGGTACTTTGCCCTGCAGATGCTGGTGTATCTGGGACTGGATATGCTGCTGATCAGGGCTATCTCCGGAAAACACTAAGGTTTCCGGGGAAACTATCTTGACAAAAACAACATAGTTTTTTATAATTATCAGGACGGTCTCAAGAAGAGGCTGAGCAGTCTGAAATAAGACTGGCAGGGGACAAGAAGTCCCGACTTATGTATTTTTTTAAGAAGGATATCAAGAAGGTATCAGCCATAGCCGCAGCAGCGGTGTATCATTTGGGTGGGTACCTTTTTTGTTTCCGGATTCATTTGGAGGGAATCATGAAAAACTCACTGCGCATTCGAAAAATCGTTTACTCTGCAGTCTGCATTGCGCTGGCAATGGTTTTGCCGCTGTTTTTAGGGCAGGTTCAGATCTTTATGCAGGGTGTTTCACCGATGCATATTCCGGCTTTCCTTTGCGGCTTTCTCTGCGGACCGTGGTACGGACTGGCGGTAGGGATCATCAGTCCCTTGCTTCGTTCACTGGTTTTTTCGATGCCAAAGCTTTATCCTACCGCGATCGCCATGGCCTTCGAACTGGGAACCTACGGACTTCTGACCGGACTTTTCTATAAAGTCTTTAAGAAGATGAATTTCTGGCCAAGAACCTACATCAGTCTGATTCTTGCGATGATCATCGGCCGTATTGTCGGAGGTCTTTGTCAGGCAGTTTTGCTTGGTTTCCGTGGAGAAGGATATGGCTTTTCTGCGTTCATCACCGCGTATTTCGTGAATACGAGCGTAGGAATCGTCATTCATCTGATTCTTGTTCCGTTGATTCTGTTTGCACTGAAAAAGGCGAAGCTTACCCTGGAGGATTAAACAGGAGGAGTTTCCTATGCACATGGCAGATGCTTTGCTTTCCCCGGCAGTGGGAGGCGTGATGATCGCTGCGAGCGCAGCGGCAGCCGGATATTCGATCAAAAAGGTCGTCGAAGATCCGGACTTTAAGAAAAAGATTCCCGCTATGGGAGTCATGGGCGCGCTGGTTTTCGCGACCCAGATGATCAACTTTACGATTCCGGGAACCGGTTCATCCGGCCATCTGTGCGGTGGCTTTCTGCTGACCGCTATTCTCGGTCCGTATGCAGGTTTTTTGAGTATGATCGGCGTTTTGCTGATACAATGCCTGTTCTTTGCGGACGGAGGACTGCTGGCGATTGGTGCCAATGTCTGGAACATGGCATTCTACGGATGTTTCGTTGGTTCTCTGATCTGGAAGGCATTCATGAAAAATGGTGCCACAAAGGGAAAAATCATTCTGGCATCGATTATCGGATCAGTCCTGACACTTCAGCTTGGTGCTTTTTCCGTTACACTTGAGACGCTGATATCCGGAATTACGGTACTGCCTTTTGGCACTTTCCTGGCGGCTATGCAGCCGATCCATCTGGCGATTGGTTTTGTCGAAGGTCTGATCACTGCCGCAGTTCTTTGTTTCGTGCATGAAGCAAGACCCTCACTTCTGTGGAATGTGGAAGCCGAGGAGAAAGCAGGACGTTTCTCCTACAAGACGACCCTGATTATTCTGACGATCACTTTCCTGCTGATCGGCGGAGGCCTTTCGCTGGTGGCTTCTTCCTATCCGGATGGACTGGAATGGTCGATCGAGCGTCTGACCGGTGATACAGAAATCGAAGCAGCTGAGAAACAGGTATATGAGACAGCCGGAGAGATCCAGGAAGCAACGTCCTTCCTGCCGGATTATGCTTTCAAGGATTCCGAGAGCGCAGCGGGAACGACCGTATCCGGAATCGTCGGATGTATCATTACTTTTGGTGTTCTGGCCGGTGCCGGGGCACTGATGAAGATTCGAAAGAAAGAAGCGAATGGATAAATGGACTGAAGCAAGACAAAGCATTCAGTCGATGGAACTGCCGGAAGAGAAAAGTCTCTTCCATAAGATTCATCCTTTGGCAAAGCTGACGGTAACGATTCTTTTTCTTGTTCTGGTGACATCCAGTGCAAGAGATCATCTTGACGCTGTTTTGCAGATGGGACTTTGGCTGTATGCATACGCACTGATCGGTGGACTTTCCGCCGGTCAGTGTTTTCATAAGTTGTGGGGACTTTTTCTTCTGTTATTATTGGTTGGGATCGCCAATCCCATTCTGGACCGGGTACCCGCGATTACTCTGGGAGGGTTGGTCATCAGCCGTGGAATGATTGCCTTTATCTCGCTGTTTCTTAAAGGTGCTATGGCTCTTTTATCTGCGTATTTTCTGGCAGTCACGACCGGTATGAACGGTATCCTTTCGGCACTTTTGACACTCAGAATCCCCGTCCTGCTGATCAACGTGATCTATCTGATCTATCGCTACCTGGGGTTGATGATCCAGGAAGCTTCGGATGTCTGGACAGCCTATAAGCTTCGGGCACCCGGACAGAAAGGAGTTCATTTCTCGGTATGGGGGTCACTGGTCGGATCAATGCTGATCCGAAGCATGGATAAGGCAGAAAAAGTCTATCAGAGCATGGAACTTCGCGGCTATCGGCCGGAGGAGACATTTGCCGGAGAAGAGGAATGGGGGAAAGCGAGTACGATCTATCTGATCGTATCCGTTATCACGCTTTTTTTGTTTCGGTTTATTCCGATCTTTTCATTGATCGGATCGTTAATTACAGGATGAAATAAATGATCGAATTACAGGATGTTAGTTTTGCCTATCGGGCAGATCTCCCGGTTCTTTCGCATGTTGATCTGACGATCAAAGAAGGAGAAACCGTTGGAATTGTCGGTGCGAACGGAGCCGGGAAGTCTACTTTGCTGAAGCTCCTGGTGGGGCTGGTTTTCCCTCAGGAGGGGACGATTTTAATCGACGGTGAGACAGTCGGGAAAAAGAATCTGCCTGTGATCCGACAAAAAATCGGATACGTATTTCAGGACAGTGATACGCAGTTATTTATGCCGACCGTAGAAAAAGATGTAGGCTTTGCTCCGAAGAATTATGGCTTTTCTGACGAAGAAGTAAAAAGAAGAGTCGAAAGGGCACTTCAGGCTGTTGGGATCGAGGATCTGGCAGCGCGATCGATCCTGGAGCTTTCCGGGGGACAGAAAAAGCTGGCTTCTTTAGCTACAGTGCTTTCACTGGAACCGGAAGTTTTACTGTTCGATGAACCAACGATCGCATTGGATCCCAGAAATCGCCGCATGTTCATTGAAATGTTTCCAGATCTTCCGGGAACGAAGATCATCGTTTCTCATGATCTGGATCTGGTGCTGGAGACCTGCAAAAGAACCATACTTATTTCGGATGGTAGAATCACTGCCGATGATGATACGGCTGTGATCTTGAATCATAAAGAACTATTAGAGGAAAATGGTCTGGAACTGCCGCTTTTGCTGCAGGGAAGGCTAAGGAGGGAATGAAGAATGAAGACACTGTATATTGATTGTTCCATGGGTGCGGCTGGCGATATGCTCACTGCAGCGCTGCTTGATTTAAATCCCCTGAAGGCGGCTTATGTCTCCAGACTGAATGCTCTTCGAATCCCGAAGATTAAATATAGTCTGGAAAAGGCAGAGAAGTGCGGCATTACCGGATCGCATATGACTGTTACCGTCGACGGCGTGGAAGAAGACGAGCATATGCATGAGCACGAACATGAACACGAGCACGAGCATGAACACCATCATGACCACGACCATGACCACGAGCATTCCCACGGCGGTCATACGCATACTCATACCGGTATGCACGCGATCGAGCATATCGTCTGGGATCTTCATCTGCCCGAAAAGGTAGAGAAGGACGTTCTGGCCGTATACAAGATCATCGCAGAAGCGGAGAGCCAGGTACATGGTGCTCCGATCAGCCAGATCCACTTCCATGAAGTAGGTACTATGGATGCTGTTGCCGATGTCGTTGCCGTCTGCTATCTGATCTACAATCTGAAACCGGATCAGATCATTGCCTCTCCGATCCATGTGGGTTCCGGTACCGTTCGCTGTGCGCACGGTGTTCTGCCTGTTCCTGCACCGGCTACGGCTCTGATCCTCAAGGATATCCCGATCTACAGCACCGAGATCAAAGGTGAGCTATGCACACCTACCGGTGCTGCACTCCTCAAACATTTTGTGGACAAGTTCGATGTCATGCCGCCCATGAGCGTTTCTGCGATCGGTTACGGAATGGGAAAGAAAGATTTCCCGCGTGCCAACTGTGTCCGGATCCTGGTCGGTGAGACCGCAGATAAGACAGAAGCGGCACCAGTCGAGGCTGCTCCGGTTCAGGTTAAATCCTATATTCCGAAGAACAAGACACCGGAAGATGTGGTGCTGGAGCTTAGCTGCAACGTAGATGATATGACGGCTGAAGAGATCGGTTTTGCCATGGAAAGACTGTTTGAAGGCGGAGCTTCAGATGTATTTACTATCCCGATCGGTATGAAGAAAAACAGACCGGGTACTCTGATCCGTGTGATCTGCGGGGAATCCAATAAAGAAAATATCGTCAAGTTGATTTTCAAATACACCACAACGATTGGCGTACGAGAGGCTGTCACCTATCGCAACGTAATGGCAAGGGAGTTCGAAACGGTAGAAACACCCTACGGACCAGTCCGAATGAAGAAAGTTGCTGGATATGATACCGAACGGACCAAGTTCGAATTTGACGATCTTTCCCGGATCGCCAGGCAGCAGGGATGGAATCTTTCCAAAGTCCGCCGGATCGCGGAAGAGAGCCTGAAGGCCAAAGAGGAGAAATAAAACAGCCCGAATTGATAATCGTATAAAAGCAATTAAAAAAACCCACAAACCTAATCGCCGGAAGTGAAAAAGTTTGTGGGTTTTTTCATGGAAATTCATAAGGGAAAGTGGTAGAATACGTTCTTGGACTTTACCGCCGTGAAGCGGCGCCCACGAAGGAGCGTTTGCAAAACGGCTTTGATAGAATTTTCAAGGAGACAGTGATGAGTACACTATTAGCTACTGCTTTTGCATTATTTGCGGGTCTGATGATGACTCGTTTGTTTAAAAAGATGAATCTGAAACTGCCGGATGTGACCGCCTTTCTGATCGCCGGTGTGATCGTAGGTCCATACGTGCTTGGTGCGATCGGTGTTCCGGGACTTGGCTTTTCGTCCATCGAAGAAGTCGAGTCGGTAGGGGTGATCAACAATGTTGCGCTGGGATTCATCGCATTCGATATCGGTAATGAATTCCGGCTGGGACAGCTGAAGCATACCGGTAAGACAGCCACGGTGATCGGTATTATTCAGGCTGTGCTTGCTGCGCTGTTCGTGGATGCGGCGATGATCGCTCTTCATTTTGTTCTGGGTCCTGAGATCCTGCCGCTTCCGGTAGCGATCACACTGGGAGCGATTGCCTCTGCAACGGCGCCTGCAGCAACGCTGATGGTCGTTCGTCAGTATAAGGCTAAAGGACCGTTGACAGATCTCTTACTTCCCATTGTTGCGCTGGATGATGCCGTGGGTCTTGTCGTCTTTGCAGTATCCTTTGGTATTGCCATGGCCATCGACGGTGGTTCTCTTTCCGTGATCTCTGTAGCTGTGAATCCTCTCCTGGAGATCGTATCTTCACTGATCCTCGGATCGATCATGGGATGGCTCCTGACACAGCTGGAGAAGCTTTTCTTCTCCAACTCCAACCGTCTGTCGCTTACGATCGCTTTTGTGATCATGACCATTGCGCTGTCTTCTCTGGAATTTGACCTGGGCGGAGGCGTAAAGATCGGCTTTTCGTCATTGCTCGTCTGTATGATGCTGGGAACCATTTTCTGCAATCTCAGCGAATATTCCGTCGATATCATGCAGCGTTCCTCCAAGTGGACGGTACCGGTTTACGCCGTATTCTTTGTACTTTCCGGCGCCGAGCTGGAACTGGGCGTATTCCGCTATCCGCTGACGATTCTGGTAGGCGTTGTCTATATTCTGGTTCGCTGCCTGGGTAAATACCTGGGGGCCAGATGGAGCTCCAAAGCGATGCACTGCGAAGAGAAGGTTGTCCGTCATCTGGGTATTACCCTGTTCCCGCAGGCCGGTGTTGCCTTAGGAATGGTGGTTTCGGCACAGGCGCTGGGTCCGGTGTGCGGACAAAGCATCCGCAACATCATCTTGTTCAGTGTCCTGATCTACGAACTGGTTGGCCCGCTGCTCACCAAGAGAGCTCTGACAGAGGCCGGCGAGATCGAGACCAAGCCTTCGGACACGGTACACAGACAGCGGTTCCAGAAAAAAGAGAAGATCGAACACAAAAAACGCGTGCCTTCTCATCAGCATTAAGCAGGAGAAAGTTAGAAAAACCATTGCCAAAAGCAGTGGTTTTTTTTATAATAGATAGGATTGATTATATCATAAATATACGGCCGCCGATGCGGCTCTAATCATTATCAGGAGGATGAAGCGATGAAACGGACCGATTACATCAGTTGGGATGAGTACTTCATGGGTATTGCCAAACTTGCAGCGATGCGATCCAAGGATCCGGGTACACAGGTAGGTGCCTGTATCGTGGGAGAGGACAATAAGATCCTTTCAATCGGTTACAACGGTTTTCCCCGAGGTTTATCAGATGATGAATTTCCCTGGGAAAGAGAAGCCGAGCGTGATCTGGATACCAAATATATGTACGTCACTCATGCTGAACTGAATGCGATCCTGAATTTCCGGGGCGGAACGCTCTCGGGAGCCAAGATCTATGTGACGCTGTTCCCATGCAACGAATGCGCCAAAGCGATCGTACAGTCCGGTATCAAAACCATGATCTATGAGTCCGATAAATATGCCGATCAGAGCAAGTTTATCGCTTCCCGGATGATCCTGAAGGCTGCAGGCGTCGAGCTGATCGAATATCAGAATGGCGGCCGAGAGATCAATTTTACCGTATAAGATCAAGAAAATATAAAGGAGAACGGATGGATGAAACAAGTTAAAAAGATCCTTGCGATCGTACTGGCACTGATCTTTTCCCTCACCCTCACCTCTGGAGTTATCTCTGCCCGGGCAGATGAAGAAGCCTTCGAGATGCGTGATGAGAATGCCTATTTCGAAAACTGGATGATGGACCAGTGGGTCGAATCGCTGGAATCTGATTATCTGAACATGCACTACAGCGTCAAGGATTACGAGCGCTATGGTATTGAAAAACCGGAAGTAACGCTGGGGACTATTTCAAAAGACGACTATCCTGCGGCTGTTGAGGAAAACCAAAGTGTGCTCGCGGAGATGGAAGCCATCGACTACAGCCGTCTTTCCAGAGAAAACCAGATCAGCTATGATGTTCTGAAGTTCTATCTGGAACAAATGGTCATACTGAATCAGTATCCTCAGTTTGAGGAAATGTTCAATCCCTACAACGGATATCTGACCAATCTGGTCACGAATTTCACGGAGTTTGTTTTCTATCAGAAGGAAGATATCGATGATTATCTGACCCTGATTGCCGATTATCCGCGTTTCATTGATGAAATGTGGGCTTTTACCGCTGATCAGGCGAAGGACGGATATTTTATGCCAGATGCTACGCTTGATGAGGCGCTGACTGAGATCGAAGAGTTCGTAGCCAAAGGCACTGAGAATCCGCTGATCGTAATTTTCGGAGAAAATGTCGATGCTTTCGAAGGTCTGACGGATCAGGAAAGAGCGGATTATAAAGCGCGCAATACGGATCTGGTCATCAACCAGGTCTTCCCGGCTTACCAGAAAGCCGCTCAGAATCTGGAGACCCTGCGCGGAGCCCGTAAGAATGACTTAGGTATCTGCGGATATCCCGGAGGAGATGAGTACTATGCTGCCCTGGCGAAGTATGAATCCAGTACCAGCATGACACCGCAGGAGATGTATGATTACTGCAACAATGCCATGGCCAACATCATCCCGTATTTCCGCAAAGCGCTGTCCTATGACAGTTCGGGCCGTGATCCGAGAGAGGTGAATTTCTCTACTCCGGAAGAAGTGCTGGATTATCTTTCCCATCATCTGGACGCCTTTCCCAAGGGACCGGAAGTCAATTACAAGGCCAGCTACCTGGACAAGAGCATCGAGAATCCTTCGGTCGTTGCCTATTATCTGACACCGCCGATCGATGATATCACCAATAACGTCGTCAGGATCAACGGATCCAACGTTGACAATATGACCGAAATGTATATGACCCTGTCCCATGAGGGATTTCCGGGACATCTGTACCAGTTCACCTGGTATTACAACACCGATCCGCAGCCGCTTCGGACCTATATCGATGTCATGGGCTACCAGGAAGGCTGGGCGATGTATGTAGAGAACATCATGATCCGTGAATCAGGTCTGGATGATTATTCCTACATGTATGAGGAAGCCAACAACTACTACGGTTACGTCTACAACACGCTGATGGAAGTAGGAATCAACGGACTTCACTGGACCGTGGATGATTTCCTGGCTTTCCTCAACGAAGACGGCAACTACTATACGCCAAAGGATGCTCAGGAAATCTACGATCAGCTGCGTTCCATGCCCGGTACGATGATCTCCTATGGATTCGGTGATGCGTATTTCATGACGCTTCGGGCGATGTGCCAGAAGGCAATGGGCCAGTACTTTGATGAAGTTGCTTTCCACGAAGTTCTGCTGACCAACGGACCCAGAAACTTTGAGATCGTCAAGGCCGATGTGGAAGACTATATTGCCCGTCAGGGATATAAAGTGCCCATGAATTACAATGCCTATGAGATCGAGATCAACGGAGTGCCGAATGTCGAGAAGGCAGAACCTCTGCCGACAGAGTCTTCGGTGGAGATCAGCTATGGGACCGATTCCGAGTATTCCTATGAAAGCTCCGATCCCTTTGAAGCGATAGACAGTCAGCTGGAAGGTCTGAAGAATGACCTGAAAGAGAGCGCGAAAAAAGCATTGACAGCTTCACTCATTGCGGCGGCTGTTATCGTGGTCGTGATCATCGGATCGATCGTTGCGGTCGTAGCGGTAGGCAAGAAGAGGAAAAAAGAAATCGAACAAGAACAACAGTGGAGGCAGTGGCGATGAAATTCTTTCTTGACAGCGCAAAGCTGGATGAAATCGATTATGCTTATCATACGTTTGGGATTGACGGTGTAACGACCAACCCGCGGCATATCATGCTGAGCGGCAAACCCTTTTTGACAGCGGTCCATGGGATCGCAGAATGGGTAGAGAAGAACGGACTTACCGGCATCGATAAGTTCCCGGTTTCGGTGGAAGTGAATCCGCATCTGGAAACAACGGAAGAGATGGTAAAAGCAGCCCGGGAGATCGCTCCGATCAGCCCGAACTTTGCCATCAAGATCCCCTGCACCGAGGCAGGTGTTGCAGCTTCCAGAATTCTTGAAAAGGAAGGCATCCGTACAAATCTTACGCTCGTTTTCTCCCCATCACAGGCTCTGTGGGCTGCAAAGAACGGCTGCCTGTTCGTTTCTCCGTTCATTGGCTGGAAAGAAGCCAACGGTGAAGACTGCCGTGCCTATATCCAGGATATCGTCGATATCTACGGCAATTATGGCTATCTCGGTAAGACCGAGATCATCTGTGCAGCGATCCGTACACCCAAGCAGATCGTGGACTGTGCGGTAGCCGGTGCGGACATCGTGACGACCGGACTGGACGTCTATAAGGAAAGCATGAAACATGCCTATACCACCCAGGGAATCGGCACATTCTGTGCCGCGTGGGATCAGACGAAAAAAGAATAATCAATCATCGGGAGCAGATTATGAAAATCGGATTTATCGGTTTGGGCATCATGGGTGAAGCCATGTGCTCTAATATCATCTTAAAGCATGACGATACCGTTTATCTTTTCGATCTGGAAACAGAAAAAGCAGCATCGTTAGCTGCCACACAGATGCTGTTCGGCCGCATGAATGTCGAACTGTGTGAAGATCATGTTCAGTTAGCTGAAAAATCGGACGTGATTATTACCATGGTTCCGAAGTCCGAGCACAGCCGGGATGTTTACGAAAGAATCCTCCCGGTACTTGGAGAAGGCAAGATCTGTATCGATATGAGTACGATCGATCCTTCCGTTTCCGTGGAAATTGCTCAGAAAGTGAAGAAGACTGGCGCACAGTTTGCAGATGCACCGGTAGTCAAGTCCAGACCTGCTGCAGAAGCGGGCAAACTGGGAATCTATGTGGGCTGTGATGAAGAACTTTTCCCGGTGATTCTGCCGATTCTTTCCTATATGGGTGAAAATGTGATCCGGATGGGTGAAAACGGCAAAGGACTGGTTATGAAGATCTGTCATAATGC
>JAFOIR010000145.1 GCA_017420625.1 Bacillota bacterium | reverse complement strand
TGATAAAGTGGTATAATATGCGTATATTCAAAACAGGAAGGAATCTGAAAGATGTTTTGTAATCATTGCGGCAATCCATTAAAAGAAGGGGAACGATTCTGTACGAAATGCGGAAAGCCTGTTTCCGTCACCCCTGCTGTCCCGCCGCAGAATGTGAAAGTCAATGCAAAAGATGATACGAAATCATCCGCTGCGGGTAAGGTTATTCTTGCAGTACTTGGGGTAATTATTCTCGGTCTGATCATAGCGATCGGAATCGTGGCTGGCTCAAGAATGAAGGAAGCTGGCCGCGAACCGGTGGATCAGGCAGAAGAGAGTTCGCGAAAACACAGCCATGAAGAATCCGCTGATGAGGAAAGTCCGGAAAAGGATCCGCAGAAAACAGAAGATACGGCAGCTTCAGCTATGGAAGAATCAAGCGAAGTATCATCTGAAGAAACAGCTCAGACAGAAGAAATGAGCGAGCTTGTGGAATCCCAGACAGAAGAAAGCAGCGAGTCTGCCGCAGCACAGCCGGAGGAAAGTTCTGAGCCTGCGGAAGAAGAGTCAAAGGATTCCGCACCTGTCCCGGAAGAGTCAGAAGTACCGGCTGCTGGATTGCCGGATCCCTTTGCAGTCAATATTGCCTATGACATTCTCGATGTGCAGATAGATGGAGAAACGCTGGAGACGAGCGCCGGCCAGGGAAGAGCCTACGAATGGCTGAAGAGCTTTTTTGAAGGCGGGACGGAGCTTACCGAAGAACAGAGAGTATTCAGGACAAGAGGCGTGGAGTTTCAGGCATGGCTGATTAATGGGATGACTTACCCTGCAGCGAATGCTGCCGGATGGGGACAGCCCTGGCTGCAGGCGGTTGCGAAGATCCAATCCTCTCCGATAATAGTGAACGCATCGGCTTCTTCCGAACTCGATGAATCAGACCTCGGTCTCGATCACTCCGCGGCAATGGCTTTTGACGGAACCTTAACGAATGCCTGGTGCGAAGGAGTTTCCGGCTATGGTGAAGGTGAGTGGGTGAAGCTGGAACTTGACAGCCCCTGCGCCATCAGCAGAATGGAGATTTACGCAGGTTATCATAAGAGCAATCAACTGTATTACGAAAACAGTCGTCCTAAAGAAATCCTGGTCGTATTTGAAGAGCCGGATGGCAATACCACCAGCGAGACAATTGTACTGGAGGATAAGTTTGAAATGCAGGTTTGCAGTTTTGAAATGATTCACTATGCTGCAAGCGTGACGATCTATATCCAAAGCACGTATCCCGGAACGACTTTTGATGATACCCTCATCACTGAGGTAGCTTTCCATTGATGAAAAGGCGGTTGTTTCTATTATTCAGGCTTGTTCTGACTGTCAGCTTGGTTCTATTCATGATAGTGGGATGCGATGGCTCACCAGCAGAGAACGAAATTCAGACAGAAGAGTCTGACCACGATCCGTTTTCTGCTCCGACTCTGCCTGAGACTTCCCAGGTTATGATCGAAGTGTCGGAAAAACCGGAGGAGTCGTCCAGGGAACGAGAAAAAACACAGTTCAAGCAGGATGACGGGATTTTGGAAGTCCTTGAAAGCGACGAACCAAGTGCTGCCCCAGAGCCGGATGATGCTGATTTCGTGAAAGTGAAGGATTATATCCCTGACATTGAAGTGATGCTGATGTATGCGACCGATCAGAACTTTACCGGTGAAGTGATCTATTCCTTTACCGATGCCTATCTTCGGTATGGAACAGTAAAAAAGCTGGCGACTGCACAGGAAGCATTGAAAAAGCAGGGTTATCGAATCATGATCTGGGATGCCTTCAGACCGGTCTCTGCTCAGTTTCTGCTCTGGGATGTCTGTCCGGATCCCCGATATGTAGCCAATCCGCTGACAGGTTATTCATCGCACAGCCGCGGCAACACGATCGATCTGACGATCGTTACTCTTGCCGGCGGTGAAGTGGAAATGCCTACAGGATTTGATGATTTTTCCTATCTGGCCGACCGGGATTATGATGACTGTACAGAGCTTGCTGCTTCTCATGCGAGCATGCTTGAAGATATTATGATGGAGGCCGGATTCGAACCATATTCCGGAGAATGGTGGCATTTTTCAGACTATGACAATTATCCGGTGGAAGAAGAGTTTGAACCACCCGCATCGTCACATTGATCCCGGAATGAACCGGTGACCAGTTAGACGAAGAATTTGTCCACTAAGACAGCCGTCACTAAATAATCCATCGATACCTGTTACAATAAGAACATAGTATTTGATGAATACTATAGAAATTATGGAGGTAACGATGATTGACTATAACAAAGACAAATTTGTACTTCGCTGCCCCTACTGCGGCGGAGAAGAGATGATAGAAGCATTTCAGTCCTGTTATGGTGCAGTGACAGCAACGAGCAATGTTCTCGGAGGAAGAACACTTTACCATATGATCTGCAGAAACTGCGGCAGCGTGGTCAGGAGTTTTGTAAAAGAGCCCGAGAAGCTGCTCAAAAGACGAGACAGAAGGAAGGTGCTCTATCGATGAAAAACACACGGCGCTGTCCCAAATGTGGAAATATAGATATTCTTTATATCAAAGGTTATTCCGGAGCCTACGGTTCCGGAAACAACATTCCGACTGGTTTTACTATTTTCAGTGCAGTCAAAGTAGACCGATATGTCTGCGGATACTGCGGTTATTCTGAAGAATGGATCAGACAGGAAGATATTCCCAAACTTCGTGAGAAGTTTCCAAGAGCATAAACTATGATAGTCTTCCCCCTTGTTTTCTTTTCCCGGACAGGGTATGATAGCCTTAAGATTAACGACATTACAAGGAGGAAGATCGAATGTTCAGAGGGATCCCATACACAAAAGTGACCGGCGCATTTGACCTTACGGGAAAAGTTGCCATCGTGATCGGCGGAGCCGGCGGTATCGGTGAGGCAACAGCCCGGATGTGATGAGCCATGAACCCCTTGCGAATCGTTTTCAAAGCTTCGGCTGGCACGTGATTGAATGTGACGGCAATAACATGGATCAGCTGGACGCCGCCTTTTCTGAGGCCAAGGCAACCAAAGGAAAACCCAGCGTGGTGATCGCCCATACTGTCAAGGGCTGTGGATCTCCTGTCATGGAGAATAAGGCACCCTGGCACCACAAGGTGCCCAGTGCGGAGGAATATGCGCAGATCGAAGCGGATCTGGAAGCAAGGAAGGAGGCGTTCAAAGATGCATAAACTGCCTGAACTAAGAACGGCCGGCAATAAGATCCCCAATCGACAGGCTATCTGCGATACATTGATGGAAGCGGCTTCCAGAGACCGCAGTGTCCTTGCTCTTTGCAGCGACAGCCGCGGCTCCGCCTCCATGACGCCGTTTTTCAATGCCTATCCCAAGCAGAGCGTGGAGATAGGGATCGCAGAACAGAATCTGGTCAGCATTTCAGCCGGACTTGCCAAGTGCGGCAAGAAACCGTTTGCTTTTTCACCCGCCTGTTTTCTGTCGACGCGCAGCTATGAGCAGGCCAAGATCGACTGTGCTTACTCGGATACGAATGTCAAACTCATCGGAATATCCGGCGGTGTGAGCTACGGTGCACTTGGTATGAGCCATCACAGCGCACAGGATATTGCAGCTCTTTCTGCGATCCCCAACATGCGCGTCTACCTGCCCTCTGACCGGTATCAGACGAAAAAGCTCATCGAGGCCTTGCTGAGTGACCAAAAATGCGCCTATGTCCGTGTCGGCCGCAATCCGGTGGAAGATATTTATGCTGCAGATGACTGTCCCTTCGAGATGGACAAAGCGACTATTCTGGGCAATACGGAAAGTCCGGATATTGCGATCGTAGCCTGTGGTGAGATGGTTCGCCCTGCCATCGAGGCAGCGAAAGCACTGGAGAAAGATGGGATCCATGCTGTTGTAGTCGATATGTACTGTGTGAAACCCTTGGATCAGGAAGCGATTCTGACCCTGGCTCCCAAGGTAAAAGGCTTTATCACTGTGGAGGAGCATGCTCCCTTCGGCGGCCTTGGTTCTATGGTGAGTCAGATCGTGGCTGCTCATTGCCCAAAGAAAGTTATCAATATGACACTGCCGGATGCCCCGGTCATTACCGGAACATCTCAGGAAGTCTTCGACACCTATGGACTGAATGCAGAAGGAATACAAAAAGCAGCTGTAAGCTTGTTTTAAAGATAGGAAACCAGCCTGTAACAGAAAGATTGACAGGCTGGTATTTTTTTATATACCGGTTGTTATTGAATACCAATCTGCTCTATTGTATAATATATCTAATTATCTGAACGTGATCATTTTGTCCATTCTATTTTTTGCAAAGGAGAAAATAATATGCCCAATCTGCAGGATCGGATCTGTATTATCGGCGGCGGTCCGGCCGGTATTTCCGCTGCTATGTATCTCCAGAAAAGGGATACGAGAACTATGAGATCTACGAAAAACTGAATAAGATCGGCGGTAAGAGCTATTCCCCGAAGCTGAAAGTCGGTGATGAGGAACGTACTTACGAGACCGGCGCCATCATGGGTGCCATCACCTACCATGCGGTCCATGAAGTAGAAGAGTTTGCCGGCGTAGGCCATGACGATGGCCCCAACATGCGCCGCATGTACCGGGATAAGACCGGCAAGGAGATCTTCCCCTTTGATCCGAAGAAGAACTTCACCATCCCGAAGATGATCGGCCTTCTGAAATTAAAGAAGCAGATGAAAAAGCTCGTCCAGCTGATGGAAACGAAATATGCGGGCTATGACTGCTATGGTCACCGCGGTGTTGCGCAGGGGAAATATTCTGGTCTTTCCAAGAAACTGGACAACTCCCTTCAGCTGATCGAAGGTGAAAATCCCAACCTGAAAGATCTGGCGCTTCCCTTTGATCAGTTCTGCAAGCTGAACGGGGTGGAAGAGGTCATGAGGATCTGGATCGGCCCGTATACTTCTTTCGGCTATGGCTATTTTGATGAGATCCCCGCTGCCTATGTTATGAAATATCTGGATACGACAACGGCGATCGAATTCATCAACATGCGCCTTTGGACATGGAAAGAGGGCACCCAGTCCATCTATGAAGCGGCGAATAAGAAACTGCTGCATCCCGCTCACCTGAACACGGAAGTGGTGAAGGTGGAGCGTCCGGCAGAGGGTGAAGAAGGAAAAATCAAAGTCACCCTGAAAGCAGACGGCGAAGAAAGAGTCGAGGAGTTTGATCAGCTCATCGTAACTACGCCTCTGGATTACTTTGCGAAATATGCGGATGCCCGTGACGAAGAGAAAGAACTCTTCAGCAAGATCATCCATGAGAAATATGTGGACTTCATCGCGAAGTTCGACGAAAACGCCGGCCCGACGATCTCCGGATACATTTTCGACAACATGACCGTAGAAAGACTGGGTCATGCGATGGTCTACTATCATCGCTGGGAAGACCTGAAAGGCAATTGCCCCAGCACCGTCTATGCGCTTCGGAATCATCTTGGCAGCACCGATGTTCCCTATGAGGAGACCATCGATAAGATGATGAAGGATATGGAGCTGTGCGGATTCCCTGTGAAGGAACGGCTCTATGAACAGGAGACCTACTACTGTCCGCATGTATGTTCCAAGGACTATGCAGATGGCTGGTACGACAAGCTGGAAGCCATGCAGGGCAAGCAGAACACATGGTATGCCGGAGAGATCATCAGCTTCGGCGATATGGAAGATACCTGTGCGGCTTCAAAGGATCTGGTAGAAAGATTCTTCTGATCGGAACATTCTGATTCCCTGAATAAAGAAAGGAAACCAAACCATGCCAGAAATATTTGACCAGAATCCGGAAACCATCTCCCGGCATAACGGGGAAAAGGATTTCAAACCGGAATATGCCAAACTCGCCCGTAAGATCACGGACAACGTCAAGCACAAGATCCGGGGCATCAAAGCAACCGATCCCGAGTACTGGGGCCTGAGAGAGCTCATCACCGAGGATGAAGTCACGATCGCCAACAAGATGGTACTGCGCAAGTGGTATACCTACGAGCGGCTTTGCGAGATGAACAAGGAATTCACCCCCGAGCGGGTGAAGGAGATCATCGACCTGATGGCTGTTCACGGCCTCATGGAGTACGACTACGGTGATCATTATGACGACAACGGTCCCACGAAGGAAAAAGATCCGAAAGATCTCCGTTACCGTATTTCCTTCTTTGTCCCCGGCAGCGCCGAGCTGTTCAACTCATCGGTGGACAGGATCGACAAAAATCCGCCGGTAGCTTCCTTCTTTGAACGGATGACTTTCCTGCCGCTGGAGGATATCACCCCCATGGTGCGTCCCGGCGGCGACGGAATCGGTATGCATGTCATTCCTGTAGAAAAGGAAGTGGCAATGCATAACGAAGCCCTGGACCTGGAAAAGATCTCCTACTGGTTGCAGAAATACGAAGGACATCTGTCTGCCGGTATCTGTTCCTGCCGCTATTCCCGGGCCAAACTGGGAGAAGGCTGTACGGACGATGTGAATGACTGGTGTATCCAGGTGGGCGATATGGCCGACTACACTGTAGAGACCGGAAGAGCCCATTACATCACCAAGGAAGAGGCGCT
>JAFOIR010000144.1 GCA_017420625.1 Bacillota bacterium | reverse complement strand
TGGCGGAACTGGATCTCACGAAATCTCAGCCCTTTGCAAAGCAGGCGATCCGACGCATCCGGTATCTGATCCTTCGGGAAGACCTGCGAAAGAAGGATCAGATCTGGTTTCCGCTCTGATTTTGCCTCACAGGAAGGTTTTCGCTGCTTCGCGATTCTTGCTGTTTTTTGAAAATCTCGGCATAAGGTATATAGAGGGATGGTTCCCCCTCTCAAACTCTCCCCCTCCTACCGGGCTGTACCGGCTGAAGAAGGACAATAGAAGACTCAAGTTTTTTTCTTCAGCTGGTATTTTTACTTATATCGTGCCATAGATAAATATCGTCAGTCGATCATTCGCATCATCGTGGAAAACGGACACTGTATAATCCCGAATTGTGTATTCCGCGCCATCGGTCAAAGCGAAGGCTTGCATCTGTTCCCGATCATGAAGATCCAGCAGCACATAGCCCTCAGCCTCGTTAGCGGAAAGCAGTGCACGACAGTCTCGACAGAAAAGCGACTTCTTCATCGTCGGAGAATCTTTCGGCAATGTAACCTGTGCGCCCCGCCCCCAATCTGTAATTCCTTCCGCGCCTGCGGCGTGGAGGATGCTGTAGCTGCCGGTGTCCTGCACCTCGCTGATCTCTCCAGGGTAGAAGGGGTGCGTACGGTAGGCCTTTAGCTCTCCGACATCTCCGGTTTCGAGGTTGATAAGCACCGGAGCGTGATAGATTTCATCATGGCCACAAAGAGCACACTGCTTCGGATTTGGGGGATTCATCATAAACACGATCCCGACCGCAATTGCCAGCGTTAAAACTAAGATCCCTAAAATAACACATTTCTTCATACATCGCACCATGTTCTTTCCGGATATAGAATGATCTGCTTTTTCTTCCGTTTGGCGTAAGCAAGTGTTTTTGCTGCGCCGCCCCAATCGTGGGTGACACAGGCTACGACCGCATCCGAAGCATCGACCATCCATTCGTTGCGTTTGGAAATTGCGAATCGGCGAGGGATGGATTCCAGCGGCGGATAAACGGTCGTGTCATAACCGCTTGCATCCATTTCCCGATCCAGATACGGCAGCACCAGCACAGATTCGATGTGTGGATGCTGCCGTTTTTTCTCTTGTAACACAGATGCTGCCATTCGATCAAACGCACCGTAACCGCCGAGATAGAATGTCACCGCACCTTGTGAGATCAGGCTTTCTACCGTTTCCATCAGCCACACACGCACTGCGTCGGGATTTGTAAGCTCCGAATGACCGCAGAAGGTGACGGTTCTGATTTTCTGCATTTCCATTTGATTTCAGCTCCAACATATTGACCAATATCGCGGTCAATATTCCGTTTCAATATAGCATACACTGTCATTGCTTGCAACCAATACTGGTCAATCATGACAGGGTGATGAAATGGAGCAGAAAATCAGACGAGACAGAAATATGGGTGACAATCTCCGCCGTTTGCGTGCCGACGCCGGTCTTTCTCAAGAAAAGCTGTGTGCGGAATTGCAGCGGCGTGGATGCGATATCGGACGCACCACCTACGCGAAATACGAAGCCGGAGAATTGAACATTCGAGCCAGCGTTATCATCGAACTGAAGAAAATCTATGGATGCCAGTATGATGATTTCTTTGTGGGCTTGGATACACAAGAGTAATAAATGAAAAGCACGGAAGATTGACCATGATGACAGTCTTCTGTGCTTCTTTCATTTAGTTTTCTATCAGATCTTTTCGCACAATTTCCTCGGCTCGGTGGCGAATGTTGTTCATGCGCTGTATCCATGTCATCTGGTCTTCCGCTTTCAGCTGCTCGGTAACTCCCTCTCGCTCGGCCATTTGGGACATGAGGCGATCCATCATTTCCTCTGCGTTGCGATCAACGTCCTCCAGATGTGCGTTGAGTTTTCCGTTCATCATCAGGGCATCGTACACCGTCCTCTGATGGTTACGGAGAAACTGCCGCCTACGTTCACCCCATATGCCGATCTGCGTCGATTCCGGTGCAACTAGATCTGGGATCAGATAGTCGCCTTCCCAATGGTAAGTCAGTTTTGTGCTCATTCCAAAACCCTCCAAAAGCTCGCGTCTGGTGTGTTGATGATCTTTAGGATCAGCTGCTCCAAATCGGGACGGAGCAGACTGTCCTTGGGCAGCTCATTGCGCCAGTCATACAGCGCCTTGACGATCAGCTGCCGCTCATCGTCGTTGATTTTGATTTTATATCGCATGAAAAAAGCCCTCCTTCGCTTGATGGTTCCATCTTAGCGAAGGAGGGCGTTGCTGTCGAATGTGCGAAAACGGTTATTTGAAGTAGTCGATAAAAACAAGAAACCCGAACCCGTCGCCAATCGGCACAAGGTTCGGATTTCGTTGCTTTGGTGGGAGGCATGATTGCAAATCCCATGCCCTGCAAGTTTAACATACTTCATCTCTCATCCCTCCTCGTCATATCGCCTTTGTTACACGCTCGATCCAAGCATTGATGTCCGCCTGCGAAGTCAGCATATTTGATCCTCCCTGTGAATCAAACTGTATCTTCATGTCAGGAAGAAATTTCGCACCGACACAGCCATTCTGTATATCCTTGATCACATGACCCGGCCATCCGCCATGTGTCATAAACGGTATCACCGTTTTTTGCGACCAGTCATTTGCATTTAGGAATGTCAGCACCGCAGGAGCCATCGTGTACCACCATGTTGGCGTACCTATGGCTACCACATCGTAGTCCGCTACATTTACCGAAAGAGGCTTTATTTCTGGCTGAAAGCCCTCATCCACCTCACGCTGTCCCTGACTTACCACCTTACTGTTAAATCCGCCATAAGCCGGATATGGAGTGACGGTCTCTATCTCCATATAATCAGCCCCCAGTGCCTGCTGTAACTGCTTTGCGATCATTCTTGTATTACCGTTTGAAAAAGAATAACAAACAACTAATATTTTCTTTCCCATATATTGTATGATTTCAGAAATCGTTCCCCCTTGACTTGATCTTTTCAGAGGATTCGGATATCCTGTCAGCGAGGTGTTTCCATGGGCATCTATAAGCAGAGGAAGTATGCTTATGTAACACAGTTTTATGAGACGTATCCCTTCGGGTTTTATGAAATTGCGATCTTGTTTTTATATATCTGCTAGTCCTAAAATGTTGTCGCAACAACTTACCAACTCCTGCTTGTGTGATAGGATATCGTCAAGAATAAACAGGAGGTGCCAATTATGAAGAAAGAAATTG
>JAFOIR010000143.1 GCA_017420625.1 Bacillota bacterium | reverse complement strand
AGGGGGACAGCGCGGATTTTACCCTGGAGGAGATTCTCCACCCCGAAGGGTGGGTTCTGCTGCATTACCTGATGGATCCCCGGACCGGGCTGGGGCGTTTCCGGAATTTCCGTATTTCCAATTACGACCTGATGATGCAGCTGATCGATTTCTGCATGGAGCATACCATTGACGAAATCCTGGAGCTTCCGGACGTCAAGGAACGGGTCGATCTGTATTTTGAGCAGGCGGAGCTGTTTACGGAGCAGCTGAAAAGGATCGCAAAGATGCACGGCAAGGTGGTCGTGCTGGATCTGCGGGAAGAGGAGATTATCCATGCCGGCAACCGGTTTATGATTTATGCCCTCTATCCCGAAGCCCAGATCTCCATCCACGTTGCCTGGGGTTTCCGGAAACAGAATACCGCCGTTATGATCGGCAAATCCATTATCAACAAGGCTTCCAAGGCGGATATCGGCGAGCTTTGCCTGAAATACGGCGGCGGCGGCCATCACAACGCCGGCACCTGCCAGCTGGAGAACGACGAAGTGGACGAGAAACTGCCGGATATCATTGCCGCACTGAATATCTGAAAATACTGAAAGAATCAGTAAAGATCGACGATCTGAACCGAAAAAGATCGTCCCCGAGTTTTAAAGCACCTCTGTCCTTCGGAAACGATGGAACAGAGGTGCTTTTTGCGCACTGGTCTCCCGTCAGGGCGACATAGAGCTCGCAAATAAAAACGGGCTATGGTACAGCGGTTTGATAGGGCGGACTGCCCACATTGGTTTACGGAAAGAACAGGATAATCTGTTGAACCCCACTTGAAATTTTGGTATATTCTATTTGTGCTTTTATGCCGTTTTATAAGGGATAAAGAGGACTGTTCGAGGGGCTGAAGGTCTGGGAAGATGCTCAGATGCGGGAGCAGCAGGGAAAGTGGCCGGTGATCTTCCTGACTGTGGAAGAGATCCTTCCGGAAGGCGTCCGGGAAACGGAGGTATAAGATGGAATGCAGCAACAGGCAACTGATAAAAATAGTGAAAGAGATTTGTCAAGAACACGGAATTACTTTCCAGGGATTCTCATCTGACTGGGTCATACAATTGACCGCTAATGACCATACGATGTTTATTCATGGATATAAATTTCCGAATAACAATGCAGCCATTGAACAAATCTGCAATGACAAGTCCGCTCTTTCTGATCTTCTGTCTGCGCACAGGATTCCTCACGTTCCGCACAGCTATTTCAGCTCTCCCTACAATAAGCAAAATCCCCCTCCGCAGGACAACTGGAAGAGAATGCAGTCTCTTTTACAGGAATATGGGAAGATTGTATGTAAACCCAACGCTGCTACGGGAGGATACGGCGTATTCAAAGTTTCATCACAAAGAGAATTGGAATTTGCTTCGCAGGAGATTTTTTCTGCCTCAGAGGCCATGTCCATATCACCTTACAGAAAAATTCAGGCGGAATATCGGGTTATTATCGTAAATGCCAGCGTCGGCGTGATTTATGAGAAAAAAAGACCGTTTGTTGTTGGAAATGGTCGTGATTCAATAAAGAACCTGATTGAGAAAGACCCTGCTTTACTGGGTATTGAGACAGACAACGAATTGGATGTATTTCGTGTCCCTGATGCTGATGAAATTGTTGAAGTTTCCTGGAAGCATAATCTGGAGCAGGGGGCACGCCCTGTTATTGTGACAGACGTTTTTAAAACGGAAATCCTGTCCGAACTGGCCCTGTCGTGCGTGGCCGCTCTCGACGCTGAATTCGTGTCCGTTGATATCGTTGAAGATGAATGCGGTTTCGAAGTGCTTGAAATCAACAGCGGTGTCATGATGGAAAACTTTGCCGCAAGCAATCCTGAGAACTATGAGATTGCAAAAAACATCTATCAAAAAGCGATCCTTCACTATCTGAACATGGATACACCACGATATCAATATTCCAACCAGAGACCGGGAAAAACAAACCTCGTCCCGCCTGTACTGGAAGAAACTGCTCGAGAACGTGGTGTACAAATGATCCCAGATAAAGAAAAAGGGAATTTTGCCATCTTTGTGTTCAAAAATGGAAAACGATTTGTTGCCAAAGACCACCCTTTAAACATTAACTATGCAGGAAGTATCAGCCTCTGCATAAACAAAGCCGCCTGTGCTCGCTTTCTTCACGATATGGGATTTCAAATTCCCAGGCAAAAAACCTTTGCCAGAAAAGCCAATCCTGATATAACTCTTTCAGATTTAAGCAGATGCTTTGAAAACCCGGAAGAGCGATTAGGCTTTGGTTTTCCTATGATTTTGAAACCGAATGGATTGTCCCAGGGAACAGGCGTATATAAAGTTTTTAATGCCAAAGACGGGTTGCTTGCTGCCCGGAATGTTCTGGCCCTGAAAGAAAAAATCATTCTTTTGGAAGAGTATTGTCCTGGCAGCGATTATCGAATTGTCGTGCTCAACGGGCAGGTTATTCAGGCGTATGAACGGATCCCCTTTCACGTTGTTGGAAATGGCCATGACACAATCAGAACCCTGCTTCAAAAACAGGCGGATGCTTTTGAAAAAGCCAACCGAGACAAGACTGTTGATACTGAAGATCCTCGTATCCTGCGAAATATTATCCATCAGGGCTATACCCTGAATACAGTTTTGAACGCGGGCGTTATTTGCACACTCCAGGATGTGGCGAACCTGTCATTAGGCGGAACGGCCAGGGATCTGACGGACCGGATAAGCCCATACTATTCTGAACTGGCCATTAGCATTGCAGAAAGTCTGAACCTGAAACTTTGCGGCATTGATATAATTGCGAAAGACATTACTGACATGAATCGTGCGGATTACTATGTGATAGAAGTGAACAGCGCTCCAATTCTTAACAATCATGCTT
>JAFOIR010000142.1 GCA_017420625.1 Bacillota bacterium | reverse complement strand
GGCCTTTTGGCGATGATTTTATGGATACGCTGAAAGGCAAACAAATTATAGTTCGTATCACATATAACCCCTCTTCTTTTAATGGAGAGGGGATATTTTTTGCCCTTTTTTGAATTCATCACTTGACATTGTGGCAAAGATCCATATAACTGCTGAGAGCTTTTTGTGTCCAGAATGGATCAGAAGCATATTTGGTGGGATTCGGGCCGCCGGCAACCTTAATCGTAAATGACGGTTGATCTTCAATTTCTTCTGCCTGTTGAGGCATTTGGCTTTCAGAATCTTCGCTTTCCGGCACAACCTGTTCCGAAGATGATTCTTTTATGCTCGTTTCTGCGTCGGATTGATTATTTTCAGCAGAGGGCGATGCACAGCCATTTATTGCAGACAAAAGAATAGAAAGAATCAGGATGATGGTAACCTTTTTCATGTTGATTTACCTATTTTGCGATTTATGCTTATTCTGGTGTTTGTTCTGAATCGGACTTTTAACACATAGAAAGCGAGGAAAAAAGCGGATTTCGGCTTCATCAGCCCCTGATGCGTGTACGCAGGTGTACACAAAAATAGGAAATACTTGTAGCTTTTTCGCTTGCGTTACAATCGAACAATATGATTCAAACAGATTCCGTTGATATTCGCGGAATGATCCATAACTTGGCACTTCAAGTTTTTAGTTTTGTTGGGCCAAAACCATTAGCATAAATACGCCAAAACCATCAATAATAATACGCCAAAATGATCAACAAATACTTGCCAAAACCATCAATATATAATGGATGGTGCAAGCCTTGAAGCGATTCAAGGTATGAAACAATTTAATATATTCTGCCTTCTCTGATAGAAAAAAGCATATCAGTAAGCACAATCGATCTGGTTTCGTCTGTTGCAAAAATACAGTAATAATACTGGCTTCCTTCTTGAACAGAAAACTGATATCCATTTTCATAGACGAACGATTCCAACTGCTCTTCGATGGCATCAATTGTTTGAAATTTTTGAAGAATTAGAATAAAGGAAGTATCTTTGAAAGCAATAACATGAAATACATCGGCTCGAGATTGGCGTAAGTAATCATTCTGTTCCCAGAACGCCATATCCCGCTGATCCACTATATCTTCGGATTCTGATTTATCCTCCAGTTCAGAAATGATCGTTTCTATGGGTATATAGCCGGGCACAGCACTATCCTCTGAAAGGGCAGTGTTTGGATAATATATATTGGCGTTCAACGAAGATTGCAGCAGGTCATCCATAGTAAAGAGCGGGCTTGGATCAGACGGTACGACAATAACAAATAGAAAACTGCGATATTCGTTTTCCAGTTCACAAGGATATAAAATACCAATACTTTGATCCGGTGTCAGTACACATTCTGAGAAGATACCCGGATTATCCTCGTTGGGTTCTGTCCAGAGATGGACAGTATAAGCCTCAAAGCAGTTTTCCAGTGTAATTTGAAGTGCTGATAGAAGAGCATCAGATGTAAGATCTTTCGCGTAAGGAGAAAGTGAAGTCTCCAGTTCCCAACTGAAGCCTCCTCTTAGATAAGAAGGAATAATGGGAGAAGAAACGGAAAACACCTTATCAGGGTATTTGTCCGGACGTTCAGAAGTATTATCACTTATTCCACCGCTGATTATATAACCGGATTCTCGTTCAATTTCTAATGTCTGAATACTGGAAGTGCTTCGATAAACATCGACATGATAATAATTTGTATAATCAAAATTTGTGTGATCATACTGGAATGTTTGGTTGTTATATTCTACGGTTGCCTGCTTAGGGACATCGTTGAGAACACGATCCTTGTCAGACCAATAAGGATATATGGGGATCCCGGAATTGGATGCACCGATGATCCCACTGTCATAAGTCCAGTCCATGACATAGACAGAGTACTCCGGAAGTCCAATCAGCGGCAGGCCGCCATCGTAGGCCTTCGAACTTTCCTCAGACGCTTCAGAAGCATTCATTTCTGAATCTAGGAAGTCTTCCGAGTTCTCTTCATTGCTTTCTGTCGGGAGTACTTCTTCTATGATAGACGGTGAATCATCTGACGTCTGACTGTTTGGTTTCCCTTGACACGCCAACAGTGGCAGGCATAATGCCAATACAAGAAAATGAAGGAATTGTCTTTTCATCTTTTGGGGTGTCTTTCTTCAGTCATTATATACATATATTTTGATTCCATTCTTCAATACTTCGTTCAGAAGGTCTTCATTGTTCGATAGCTGTTTGGTATCTAGTAAATCTATTTGCTTATGCAGTTTTTGTCTTAGAATCTCGGTGAGTTCAAAAAACTGAAGTCCTGAGGTTTTTGTTGAGATTAGTATAATTTGATTATATTCGTTTCATGTGTAAGAAGCATTACTCTGACAGATTCAGTTCGGTCGCCGGATCCTGGACGATCAGGATATATGTCGCGGCCCCATGTGAGGAATACACATCGTCCGGATTCCACCGGACGGCGACCATATACACCCTGTCAGGCTCAAAAACTACCGTAATTCCGTCCTCCGTCGGAGCATAGCCGATGGTTCCCGATCGCGAATCAACACCGGTTTCATACACATGGATATCATAATAAGAGATACTGAAAGAAGAAGGCTTCCGGCTCCATGAAAACTCAAAAGTCATCGGTTCCTGCGTGAAAAAAAGAAGATCCTGTTGCGCCTTGATCTTGTACAGATGCGGACTTGTCGGCCCGACTGCATCGACAATGATCGCAGATGCCTCCTCGTTCCACTCATAACCGGTCGTTGGATATTCCACAGGGCTTTTCTCCCCCTCACGAATCATCAGGACGGGCGGTTTGCACGTTTCGTAATTTGAGAGACACACAGCGTCATAACTCTCACACTCTGCTATTTGTGAATCCAATACTTCTACCCAGATAAACCACCCGGCGATCCCGTCTCCAGCGGTCTCCGGGTGGTTTATCTGCGCGACGTTAAGGCAGAGGGTGGATCCGTCAAAGGATACGTCATATATACCGTACCGGAGATTGCTGTCTCCGGTTATATACGTCAGTATAAGAGAATACTCTCTGAAAAATGCTTCACCATAAGATGCCGTTGCTGCTTCAAAAGATGGCATTTCAGCGAAACCCTGATCCAGGAGCAGCACGCCATGGAAAGCATCCTTCAGATGATCCAGTTCCTCTTTCGTATCGGCCTTAAAAACGGGCAGGTGAAGGGGACGGAAGGAACTGTTCAGCAGTGTGTTTGCATTCAGACAGGCAGCCATCATAGCCTGGGTTTTGGCTTCATCCGCACTGTCGCCATGTACGGCATAGGCAGAATGTGCGATAAAGACTGTTCCATAGGATTCCCGACCAACGACCTCGATCGAATAGATCTCGCCGAGAGAAGCCGGGTAGGTCTCCAGGATATAGCCGTTATACTTGATCTGCAGCATATCGCCCACCCGTGGCTCCGGAGAAGCCGGCATGTGCTGGATCGGGATAGAAAAACTGTCGGAAGAACTTAGTTCCCAGGAGCCATCGACCGGTCGGACAAGGAGGGTGCCGTTTTGGATTTCCGTGATCACGGCGACCATCGTATATGGATCCTCTGCTGTTCCGGAAGGCTGCGAACTCGTGTCGGTCGGATTGATCACAGACTCACCATCGGAAGGCTGGTTCCCGGACGGATCCGTCATCAGGAAGACGGCCAGGGCAGCACAGACCACCAGTGCGGCTGCGATGATCCAGAAAGCAGGCTTCTTGTAATTCAGCACACTTTTGATACGGGTCTTGACATTGCCCTCACCAAAGGCGAGCGGGCAGGCCGCGATCGTACGGCGTGGCATGCTGCAGTCCAGCAGCGCCTGCGAGTAAGCGGCGATATCGCTTTTTCCCATATCCCGGACGACCCGTTCATCGCAGGCCATTTCGATATCCCGGCAAAGTAGGATATAGGCGATCCAGCAAAGCGGATGGAACCAGTAGACAGCCAGCAGCAAAAAGCCCAGTGGCTTCCACCAATGGTCATGCCGCTGCAGATGGGCTTTTTCATGTCGTATCACCTGGTCAAGTGTTTCCTCGCTCATGAAGGATGGCACATAGATGATCGGTCTGAATACGCCCAGAATAAACGGTGACTTCACCTCATCACAGGCTCGGATCTGCTTTCCGACAGACACAGATACACGAACCATTCCCTTCAGCCGCAGAAAACTGATCAGTGCGTACACCAGCATGATGAAAACACCTGTAATCCAAACGATTGCCACGAATGGTATCACGATCTGAAGCGGATTCGCGCTGTTCTCTGGACTTGGTGTAAATGATTCTGTGATTATCGGATTGACGGTCTCATCAATAATGGTGATTCCGGAATCGATGACCGGCTTTTGCTGCATTTCAATATTAGCCGGGATCGTTTCGCTGCTAGGGATCAGACTGAGACTGCTTTCCAATGAGAATGGACATACAAGCCGGATGGCGACAAGGCCCCAAAGCAGACAGAAAACCCATTTGGGTGCTTTTTTCAAAAGCAGTCTTGCCAGGACGACCGCTAGTATAAGCCAGCTGGCGGTAATGCTCATGTTAAGAATTTTAAGAAATAATGCGTTCATGATCAACCTTCTTTCTTGAATGCGTCAATCATCTTCTGAATCTCATCGGCTTCCGCAGAAGAAATTTTATTTCTGGAGATAAAAGATGCGACAAAAGCAGGGAGCGAGCCCTGGTAAGAATCCTCTATGATCTGTTCACTCTTGACCGAATAAAACTCTTCGCGTGAAATCAGTGAACTGACGATTCCGTCCTTGTTCTGAAGCAGTCCTTTTTCACAAAGTTTACGAAGAACTGTATACGTTGTTGGTCTCTTCCAATTCAGCTCTTTATCACAGATTTTTGCCAGTTCTCCGGATGCGATGGGTTCATGTTCCCAGACAATATCGGCGAATCTTTCCTGAATGGTTCCTAATTCAAAATCAATCATGATACAAACTCCTCTTGGGCTGTTTATTGCAATAAACAATTGTAGTTTACTCGAATAAACAGGCTTTGTCAAGAATAAAATAGAGCTCTGGGTGGCGGGGCTTCCTTTTGCAATAAACGCAAACGAATAAACAACCGCAAGCCTACTTTCGGAGTACAGGATAATGGACAGTATTTTTGGTAGGATCATAGCAGGATAGATACCTGAAGGTTGATGCCCGAAGTAAAAAGCTTGGTATCTGAGGTGACTTGTAAGATGGAAAACGCGAAAAAAAGGATTTATGCCGGTTTCTATAAACGGTTTGATGGAAAAATAATCTATGTCATTACCTCTGCAAAAGATGTAGAGACAGAAGAAGAAAAGATCATTTTTCTTCTCTATGATTATTCTTCTCCTATTTATTTCACATGTTCAAGATCCTGGTTCTTGGAACCAGTACAATATCAAAACAAAACTGTTCAAAAGTTCCGTCGTCAAACTCAAATGTATATTGATGATGCTTTTATAATGTTCCTTAATTATAAGGGATTCCGCAGTCCTTTGCGAAAAACAGATCCAAAGAGCTATGACACAAATGAGAGATTCTATCAACACAGTCACAGTTACATAGAATATGCCGTTGACCTATGTCAGCATTATAGAAAAGATTATCGTATTTTACGTCTCTGTGCGAAGAATAATAGATATGTTGGAATCACAAAAGACGATTTCCCAAAGCTTAAAGAAGACGTTCTTTTCATTCTCTCTCTGTTGGATGGCGGTATGAAAGAATTCAAAGAATTCTTTATCGAACATTTTCAAAAAGGTGTATCAATTCGCAAGTATGCAGAAGCTCATGAAATGAACCGAGGAAGCGTAGAATATCTTCAAAAGAAACTGTATGCAAAGCTTGCCGGGTATCTTTACGAACGAGATCTTTCTGATGGAAAAAAAAGAGTACGACCAGAACTCGAAGAATATGATGAAGAAGAATACGACAGTGAAGATGAAGACGAAAACGAAGACGAATATATATAGAAACTCTTGAAAATAGCATTTTATAAGTCGACTCGCTCAAACGGCGAGTCTTTTTTTGTATGGTTTATGACACTTGTATGACATATGAATATCATGATCCTTACTTGTGAAGGGATAAATATTTTCTCCTTGTTCTTTGACAACTGAATAGCCAAAACCAGAACGTCTAATCCTGATGGGAGCCATGAACCAAGTGAGCCATGATCATCAGGATGATAATGGTACTTCCGGATGGCACTGATAGCGGTGATCCGGCTCGGAGAGATCCTCGGAGGGGTGAGATTCCCATGAGATGAGCTATGCGGCTCAGAATCTGGTTATGGCAAGAAAATTTTAAGAATTTCTTATTTCGATCGAAATAGGGGGCCAAAAAAGGGGGGTCTCATTCCTCACTTATAGAGGGAATAATTTTAGTCATGAAAGGAGGTGATCAAATGGCACGCACAAAGACAGCTCAAGACCTGCAGAAAATGCAGGAAAAACTGGAACAGGAACTGAAGATCAAACAGCAGAATCTGAAGATGGTCAAACAGCAGGCAAAGGAATTGGATCGCAGAAACCGCACTCATCGTCTCTGTACTCATGGGGCCATGTTGGAACAGTATCTGAGCCCGGATGAGTATACAGACGAGCAGATCAAAGACATTCTGAGAGAACTCTTCACTGAGCCGAGCGTTCTAAGATTCCTGGATGAAGTAAAGCTGACAGACCAATGGCCGGGATAAATCCTTCGAAGTCCCTTGAGAATCAAGGGCGCAATTATACACACCCTGCGGGCGTGAATTGCGATCCTCGCCGGATGGGCAGACTACAGCCGGCTCTATGATGGAGCCGGTTATAGTCTCAGGGAACGCTGACCGCTTTCCCTGCGCAGACTTTGTCTGCTACCCTTTGGCAAATGAGAGCAGCAGAAAGGAGGTGATATGATGCCCTGCCCTCATTTCAGTATCAAGATCAGCACGAGATCAAAAGGAGGTTCTGCGGTTGCACAAGCGGCTTACCAATCCGGGGAACGGCTTTTTGATGAAAGGAGCGAAGAAACAAAAAGCTATACAGAGAAAAGAGGAATTCTGCACACAGAGATTCTTCTTCCTCTGAACGCACCAGAGGCATATCAGGATCGGAGCACACTGTGGAATGCTGTTGAAAAATCAGAAGCAAACTGGAATGCCCAGTTAGCCAGAAGAATTGAGATTGCATTGCCGATCGAACTGCCTATGGAAAAGAACATCGAGTTGATCCGGGAGTATTGTCAGGAGCAGTTTGTATCCAAAGGCATGATCGCAGATATTGCGATCCATGATCCCAGTCTACCCGGTCATAATCCCCATGCCCATGTCATGCTGACTATGCGTGCCCTGGATGAAAACGGGAAATGGCTTTCCAAGAGCCGTCGGGAATATGAACTGGATGCTGATGGAAACAGAATCAAAGATGCCAAAGGCAAGTGGAAGTTTCATAAAGTCTTTACGACTGACTGGGATAAACGGGAGAATGCGGAGTTATGGAGATCAGCCTGGGAAACGATTCAGAACCGATATCTGGAAGATGCATGTCGCCCGGAAAGAGTCCACATGAAGTCCTATGAACGTCCGGGGATCGATCGGATCCCGACTGTCCATATGGGTCCTTCTGTAACAGCGATGGAACGGAGAGGCATTCAGACAGATATCGGGAATCTGAACCGGGAGATCAAAGCCGTCAATGTGATTGTGGAGCTGATCGTCACGGTGATCCAGCTCATTCTGTCATGGCTTGCGGACATCAGAGAAGCATTAAAGGATCTGGATATTGATCCGAAAGAAGTCAAACTGGTTTCATTAATGCAGCACCGAAACCGGGAGATGAGAATCAAAACAGAAAGACCTTATGAGTTTGAGCAGATCATCGACTATATGAAATCCAACAGGATATCGACCATGGAAGATCTGGAGCGGAAGATCATAGAAGTTGGAAGTATCGAGGAGCCGATACACAGACAGATGAAGGAAGTCGAGCAAAAAATCAAGACAGTAAAAAAGCTGCTGGACTTAGGTGATAAAAGAGACCGGCTGACACCGGTTCATGATCCGTATATCCGAATTCATTGGAAAGCCAGGAAGGAGAAATACCGGGAAGATCATAAAGACGAGCTGAAAGAATGGAATCAGGCAGACGAATTCATCAAAAAGAATCTGCCGGGTCAGAAATTCAGCAGAGAAGCCTTAATGAAAGAACTGAATGATCAGAGAGATAAACTGGTTTCCCTTTCTGAACGCATCAAGCCCTATCGGGAAGAGATCGAAAAACTGGAAAGGGTTCGGTTCTTCATAAGAAAATTGATTCCGGAACTTCATGGAGAACATCCCAAGGTCAGTCCGTGGAAAATCGAGGAAAACAGGCTGTCCCTGAAGGAAGAATTTGCTCAAGTAATGAAAGAAGCCGAAGCTTCGCTGAAAGAAACAAAAAGATCCAACGCTAAAAATGCGGGAAAGACAAAAACAAAAGAAAATACAAAAACTGCTGTAAAAAAGAGAACCGGCAGAGACGAAAGATAAAGGAGAGTATGGAACATGTATTATTCAAAAGAACAGATCGACCGTGCGAACGCCGTCAACCTGGAAGAGTTTCTCCCAAGTCAGGGAGAGACTCTGAAGAAATGCGGAAAAGATATGGAGTGGAAAGCCCATGATTCGGTGAAGATCAGGGGCAATATGTGGTACCGCTTCAGTAACAGCAGAGGTGGTTATCCCATCGACTTTGTGATGGAATTCTATGGAAAGACTTTTCCTGAAGCGATGGAGATGCTGATCGGTGAGAAGGGCGAAGGACAGCAGGAGGCAGTCCCCGCCCCCTCACCGGATTTCCGGCTGCCGCAGAGAAACATCACAAATGTTAATGTCAAAAACTATCTGGTCACAGAAAGAGGAATCGATGAATCGATCGTAGATTTCTTTCTGAACGCGGGGGATATCTATGAAGAGAAAACGCATCACAATGCGGTGTTTGTCGGCAGAGACGAGGATCATATGCCACGATACGCTCACTGTCGGGGGATTAATGATAAATACAGGATAGATGTGACTGGATCAGATAAATCCTATGGATTCGGTTACAGAGGAAATAACGATCAGCTGTGCGTATTTGAAGCACCGATTGATCTGCTGTCCTTTATCAATCTGTTTCCGAAGGACTGGCAGGACAAGAACTATATTGCTCTTGGCGGTGTAGGATATAAAGCTCTCGGCAGATTTCTGGAGGAGCATAAGGAGATCCGTTTGATCTTTCTCTGCCTCGACAGCGATATTGCCGGAGAAACGGGCTGCGAACAGATCAATAAGATGATTCCGAAAGGGATTGAGGTTTTTCGTATGAGACCGCCGATGAAAGACTGGAACGAACTTCTCCTTCACAGGAAGGAACTGGATCCAAGTCAGTGGTTTACCATGATCGATATGCGAAATCAAGAAGATTCCAGACAGTTCGTCCCAATGATCCGGATGAGTGATGTGGCACAGACAGAAGTAGCGTTCCTCTGGAAACCGTATATTCCATTCGGTAAGCTGACGATCCTTCAGGGTGATGCGGGAAACGGGAAGACTTATCTGGCCATGCAGCTGTGCGCTGCCTGTACCAACAGAGTTCCGATTCCGAACATGGAAATCCTGGAACCATTCAACGTGATCTATCAGACAGCCGAGGATGGACTGGCCGATACAATTAAACCCAGACTGATAGAGGCAGGGGCGGATCTGGACCGGGTGCTGGTGATTAATGAATCAGATGGTGATCCACTGACGCTGACCGATGATCGAATCGAAAAGGCAATTCGGCAGAACAATGCAGGACTGCTGATCATTGATCCGATCCAGGCATATCTGGGTGAGAAGGTCGATATGAACAGGGCAAATGAAGTCAGACCGATCCTTCGAAAAATCGGCGATGTGGCTCAGAGGACAGGATGTGCGATCGTACTGATTGGTCATTTGAACAAAGCGACCGGGCAGCAGAGCAGTTATCGAGGTCTGGGATCTGTCGACTTTACAGCGGGTGTTCGAAGCGTGCTTGTGATCGGAAAGTCAAAAGACGATCCTAACCTTCGTATCATGGTTCATGACAAGAGTTCGCTGGCTCCGCCTGGAACCTCGATAGCTTTTATCCTTGGTGATGAGGATGGTTTCCGGTGGATCGGTGACTATGACATCACGGCTGATGAACTGCTGTCCGGTATTGAAAAGAAGAAGGAGCCCAAACTTCATGAGGCCATACAGTTGGTCTGTGAGTTGCTTGCAGATGGTAAAGAAATCCTGTGTGAAGAGATTGACCGAGTAGCTCATGAGAAAGGGATCTCATCCAGGACAGTCAGGGATGCGAAAAAGGAACTTGGTGAAGCAATAAAAAGCAGGATCATTACCGTTGATGGAAAGAGGAAAAAGCTCCACTGGATGGAATAAATGAATCTGACTGGCAGCCAAATATCTCACTGGCAGAGTTTTCATAGGACAAATATGCCTGCCAGTCTGCCAGTCAAAACTGAAAGCAATCTATAAAAGCGGAAAAGATATTGAAATACAACTCGAAGAAAGGAGGGATTGCGTCATGAATTCTGGCGAGAAAAAGAATTTCAGTATCAGTATCAATGAAGACCAGATAGCCAATCTCTCCTCTTCAGAGTTGGAAAGTCTTCTGCGAAGTGGTATACTACAAGGCGATGAAGCCGAAACCGTGAAACAAATCATGGTGGATAAAGAAAAGGCACGGAGAAAAATAATAGTAAAGGAGATACACCCAGCGGCAATCATATCGCCTTCTCCGGGATCAAAGAAACCAAGGTATAGAACTTATATTAAGGTAATGGATCCGAAAACCGGCAAGGAAAAGCGTAAAGAAATCGCGAGAACGCACGAAGACGATCTTTATGAATGGTTATATCTGTACTATAAAAAGGGATTTGAACCAAAAGTATGTACACATGTGCTCATCACATTGGAAAGTCTGTTTGGTGAATGGATCGAATACAAAAAGATCCATACAACGGCAGAAAATAATATTGAACGAGTGATCCGCACATGGAAACAGTATTATGTGGGTGCAGATATCATCAAGATGGATATCACAGCGATTCGTCCGATTGATATCGATATGTGGATTCATCGGGTTATTAAAGATAACCAGATGGACAAGCAGAAATACCTGAACTTTTCTCTGATCATCCGGCAGATGCTGAAATATGCTAGGATGAAGGAATACATCCCGGCTAATCCGATGGATGGATTTCGGGTGGATTCACGAGTCCTTCGGCATAAAAAGAAACCGGATCCGGAAGGGCAGGTGTTTACTCCATCGGAAGAGAAAGCGATGATCGATCTTGCGTGGGAAGATTATCGGACAAACCGGAAACTCCAAATACCGGTGGCATCTCTGGCAGTGATCTTCCAGTTTCAGACAGGTCTGAGAGTGGGGGAACTTTGCGCGATCAAGTATTCGGATATTTCCGGAGACACCCTGCATGTACAGCGAATGGTACGTTCGCAGTATCAGGTAGTAGATCACACAAAATCTTATGCCGGTGACAGAATCGTATATTTAACGCCGCTGGCTCAGGAAGTGATTGAAGAGTCCAGAAAGTATTATGCCGAGATTGGCCTCAAAGATCCAGAATATATCTTTGGCGGAGATTCTAACCTGAAACCGAGAATCATTGATGATCGTTATCGAGAGTTCTGTAAAAGGCTTGGTATCATTCATCGCTCTTCCCACAAAGCGCGGAAGACACAAATCAGCACATTGCTTGATGGGGATGTGAATCTGGATACTGTCAGACGTGTTTCCGGACATGTGGATTCCAGGACTACGCTGAACAATTACTGTTTTGACAGAGCAGAAGAGAATGAAAGAAAAAAGAAGATTTTTGCTGCTCTGGACCTGACCTGAGACCTCCTGAAACCTGTGTACGCAGTGCCCGCAGTGTACGCAACGGTGTACGCAAAATCGGAGAAAATCGAGGGTAATATAATGGACAGTATTGGTTTTGCAGAGAAAAGAAAAAACGCCCGGAAGCCGCATAAACAGTGGCCTCCTGGCAAAAGAAAAACCTCGCGTATCGCGAGGAAGATGTGAATGAGGCATCGGGGTCTCGAACCCCGAACACCCAGATTAAGAGTCTGGTGCTCTACCAATTGAGCTAATGCCCCAACAGCTTGTCAATTCTACCACCGAGAGGGGAGAATGTCAAGTGAGGAAAAGGAAATTTCCGGATCGAATGGGAAATCGCCTTACTGGGTAGGAAGGACTCGAACCTTCGGATGCAAGGATCAAAACCTTGTGCCTTACCGCTTGGCGACTACCCAAAACGGTCGAGGGTGGGTACTGGGACTCGAACCCAGGATATCCAGAGCCACAATCTGGCGCCCTAACCAACTGGACCATACCCACCATAAACGTGCCTGCAGGGACTCGAACCCCGGACACGCGGCTTAGAAGGCCGCTGCTCTATCCTGCTGAGCTACAGGCACTTGCTGGCTAAATCGGGGTGACAGGATTCGAACCTGCGGCCCCCTGCTCCCAAAGCAGGTGCTCTAGCCAAGCTGAGCTACACCCCGGAGGGCTCTTCAGAATCCTGTCTATTATACTCGATGGAATAGAATCTGTCAAATACTTTTTTGGATTTTCACTGGATTCTTACGAGAACAGCGGCTGAACCGTCTTCTTTGAACATGCCCAGCTCAAGACAGCCATCCGATTCACGCATCCGGATCTCCAGAAGTTCTCCTTCATAGCACGGTTTTCGATAGGCGATGTCCACGTCGGATATCGCCATCTCTTTTTGCTTTTCACAGGGGAAGAACCGCATGAGTGCCCAAAGATAGGCGACGTTGTTCATGTGCCCGCCGAGATCGATATCCGTCGGAGAGACCTTGTAGGTCCCGAGAACGGAAGCTTCTGAAAAACCAGGAGAAATACGCGGTGCCGGCTCCGGAAGGGGAAGATCCCTGCCGGCAAGCGCCTGCGTGATCTCATCCTGCTCAGGATAAAAGTCGGAGATTTTCACCAGTTGTCCGGTAAAAGGATTCATAGCAACGAAATCCGTTTTTCCTTCAAGAAGCACTTCATCGCCCTTTGTCAGACGATAGTACCGGGCGGCCTTGGGTCCGCGTCCCGGCCCCATGAAGGTTTCAGCCTGCACGATCTCGGTCATGTGGGGACGGCGGTAGAAGTGAGCACGGGTACGGGCAGTCACCCAGAATACCTGATGGCTTTTCAGAAGCTGCGTACCGATCCCGATCGTTTCAGCGTGCTCGGTGGCGAGGTCCAGAAAAACACCGAAGGCATTGGCCGTGCCGAGATGAGAGGCAGCATCGCAATGGGACATATTGATATAGAGATCTTTTTGAAATAACGTTTGCATAGAAAAGGTTCCTTTATTTTATATAAGAGAGCGGATCAATCAGACGAAGTTCATCGATCAGTGAAAATCCCCAGTGAGCGGCAAAATCTTCACCTTCACGAATAAGCTCCGGTGAACCTGCATCATGAACCGTATGTGCATCGCAGCCCAGAATGACTTCGTTCCCGATTTCTTTGACAATATCCCAGAAGAGAGGATTCGGGTAATTACGTTTCGTATGAAGCCCCAGCAGATTGATCTCAAGCGGAACGCTGTGGGCTTTGGCGCATTCGCAAAGCTCACTCATATGTTTCTTATATACTTTTTTTGAACCGATGAAGTTGATAAGGTCCGGATGCGCGATACAGCTGAAGCACCCGGTCTCCAGACCGCCGATGACATTTTCAACATATCGCCCGAGGTGTTTTTCGCTGAGAGCAGGCATGCCGCTGTATTCATGAGAGTCATATTCATTGCCGATGAAATGCTGGCCAAGGATGAGATACTGAAGGCCGGCTTTTTCTCCGGAAGGAAGCGTCTGTTCCTGCTCGGCCATGAATTCCAGTGTCTGGCGGAACTGTTTTGGGTAATATTCCATTTCAAAACCGATCCGTATATCGAGCCGGCCCTGATATTCCTCCCTCAGAAGACCGAGCGTTCTGTAATAATCGGCAGTCTGTTCAGGAAACATCCGGAATTTAGAGTAATAATCTCCTGGAAAGATATACGGAGAATGATCAGAAAAACCAAGCAAAGTCAGGCCGTTTTTCAGTGCTTCTTCGACATATTCCTTTTCTGTCCCCGCCGCATGGTGACAGCGGAAGGTATGCGTATGATAATTGCGTGTCATTCGGAAAAATCCTCCAGCCTGGCTTTGGCCCAGGCAGTAAAGAAAGTTTTGCCGCCGTGCTCGGTAAGATATTGAAGATCTTTCCCGGCCTCGGCTGTATCATGGGAGCGAAGGGCATCCATTGCCAGGATCTGAGAGATCTCGAGACGGCGGATGTTGTACTGAGCTTTGCTGAAAGCCTGACGAAGATAGTCACGGTTTGCGGCCTGCTGATTCAGGACGGTCAGATACTGACGATACAGCAGCAAAGAGTCCTGCATATTGTTGGACAAAGCCTTGTTGGAAGTACGAGTCTTATCGACAACGGCCGAAAGGCGTTCGAGCTGATGACGCGCGCCGGCCTTATCACCGGCGGCCAGATAATAGGCAGAGAGCTTGGAAGACTGCAGTCCCATGAGACTGACATCATCCGGACGATCCTTTTCCAGTGTTTCGATCGCTTTGGCAAATTGCCCGTCAGCCCAGTATCCGTCCGCCAGATAGCTTCTCGCGGTGATGCGGCTTCCTTTGGCTTTTTCCGGAATCCCTTCGTAGTGGGAGAGAAACTTCTTCGGATCCAGTTCCATATGAAGATATCCGAGATAACGGGTATTTTCCATCGTGGAAAGGATGTTGGCCGCAAGCCTGGATGCGAGATAGCCGATTCCGGCCATGAGAACAGAACCGATGATGGGAATGTACAGCTCTCGGCCCTGTCCGCGGTACCAGATCAGGACGATGATCGCACCGGTCAGTAAAAGAACGATGGCCGCTGCGATGCAGCTTCGTTTGAATACGTATGTCAAAGCAGTTCTCCTTCATGAAAAATCTGTTCCCCATTATACCGCGAAACAATGTGATCTTTCAAGAAGGGAAGACTTTTTTAGCCAAAGAACAAAAACAGCCCCTATTTGTCACAGAACATTGTGATGAAGAACAACAAAGCCTGGTTTACTTTGGTGAAATCGTTGTATTATAATACAAAATATGAAAGAATGCTGCGTGATTTTTGGCAATATTGAAACAATCCCCAAAAAAAGGAGGAAAAATAGAATGGTTCGCATCACAGCTTTGATGGACGATCGGGCAGGTGAAAACCTGGCGCTGGTCGCGGAACATGGTCTTTCCTTCTATATTGAATACGAAGACAAACGTTTTCTTTTTGACTGCGGGGCTTCGGACATGCCGCTTTATAATGCCCATCGTCTGGGCGTTGACCTCTCCGGACTGGACGCAGTCATGCTTTCCCACAGCCACTACGACCATTCAGCCGGATACCGTGATCTGATCGAAGAAGGATTGGGAAGTCCTGTCCTTTATACCGGTCAGCATTTCTTTGAAAAGAAGTATGGAAAAGACGGGATCCGCTATACAGATCTTTCAGCCGGATTTGATGAAGCATTTCTTCGGGAGTACGGAATCGAGCATCATGAAGTCATAGGCAGCCTGGATGTATGCCCGGGCGTCCGGCTGATCACTGATTTTCCGAGAAAATATGCTTTTGAAACGATCCCTGAGCGCTTTGTCCGTCAGACAGCTGACGGCTATGTCCGGGATGATTTCCCGGATGAGATCTGTCTGACACTGGAAACATCCAGGGGTGTGATCGTACTGGTAGGCTGTTCGCATCCCGGAATTCTGAATATTATCACCCATGTAAAAGAAGTAGTGGATAAACCGATCGCGGCTGTTTTCGGAGGCACACATCTGATGGAAGCCAGTGAGGAAAGAATCAACCAGACGGTGGAGATCCTGCGCTCGATGGGTGTAGGGACGATCGGCTTCAGTCACTGCTCCGGTGAAAAAGCTGAGTGCATGATCCACAAGGACCCGGAGATGAACGGAGCCCATCTGGGAACCGGTGACATGGTCGTTTTCGACTAGATGGAGGGAAATATGCTGCTGGAAGAACTGGCCGGCGAACTGGTTGAACTGACCTCTTCTCTGGTGGGAGGACGGACGATCAACATCATGAATACGGATGGGATCATCATCGCATCCAGTGACCGCTCACGAGTCGGCTCGTATCATCACGGGGCGAAGGAAGCGGTTCAGAAGGGCAGCGCAGTCAATATCTACAAAAACCAGCTGGAATACTACCATGGAGCGAAGGAAGGCTGCAATATGCCGCTTCGCGTCAACGGAGTCATCGTGGGCGTAGTGGGGATCTACGGCAATCCGGATGAGATCCAGGAACTGGCCCATCTACTGGAAGAATACGTATCCAAATATTTCCAGCTGCAGTCGCTGCTTCGGCCGATCGGATCGGAAGAAGCGATCCGCGGCATGATCCTGGCGAATCTGTTTTCCCCGTCGGAAGAAAACCTGGCGACGGCTAATTCTCTGATAGACCGGCTTGGAATAAAACTGAGTTTTCCGATCCTGCCGGTCGTGCTCGATGGTCCCTATCCGCTGGAACTCGAACAGCAGGAAAAGGATCTGATTCATGAACTGGAAAGTGCCGGGCTGGTGGATCGTCACATTGATATCTGGGGAACACTCAACAAACGGATGGTGCTGCTGCTTAGCATGGCGGGAGGTCGATCGGCCGAGCCGCTCCGGAGTCTGACGGAAAAAGGCTTTCGTGTATCCCTGGGACGACCGGCTGCGACTTTATGGGAGATCAAGGCTGGTTACCAGCAGGCGGCACTCATTGATGCGTGCGGAGAAGAAAAATGGCAGAGCATGGCCGATCTTCCCACGCGATGCCGGTATCTTCTGTATCAGTCAGCCGGAGAAGGAACAGAACTTCTCGATTTTCTCGTAAAACGGTTTGCAGATACATTTTCTGCTGATGAACAGCAGATGCTGCTCTCAAGCGCGAAGATCTACTACGAAGAAGAGCGCAGCATCATGCGGGCGGCTGAAAAGCTGTTTGTCCACAAGAATACGCTGCAGTACCGCATCAAACGTCTGATGAAAGCACTGGAGATCGATGATTTTCCTGCATTCTGGCAGGAATATATTATCCGGCTGCTGATTCAGCGCTTTTCCATGAATTCCAAGCGTTAGGCTTACGGCTGAAACGCTTCGAATAAATATAAGGAGGGGTTGTTATGACTTTCTTGCTTTTTGCTACGATCATCCTTGCCGTCGTGCTGATGGTCCTGGCAATTTCCAAACTGAAGATGCATCCGTTCATCGTCATGATCGTGATCGCTCTTCTTGTCGGTCTGTTCTGGG
>JAFOIR010000141.1 GCA_017420625.1 Bacillota bacterium | reverse complement strand
TGGGCATGTTTGGCTAACGCCAGTTCTTTTTCGATTTTTTGAATTACATCTGTATCGATAAACTTCAGACACTGTTCAATGGCCGAAGCAAATGCGTCCGCGCGGGAATTGCCGTGTGCCTTGATCACGGCTCCGTTTGTTCCCAGAAGCGGTGTACCGCCTACTGTTCTGGGATCCAGAGAATCCTTCAGTCCCATCAGCGCTGGTTTGATCAGCAGTGCTCCGATCTTGGTCTTCAATGAACTCATCAGGCTCTTTTTAATCGAACCAAACATGTACTGTGCCAGACCTTCCGAACCTTTCAGAAGGATATTGCCTGCAAATCCTTCCGTCACAATGATCTCAGCAGCATTGCTGAAATACTCTCTTGCCTCGATATTGCCTGTAAATCGGATGTTTCTTTCTTCCTTCAGAAGATCATAGGTTTCTTTAGCCAGCTGATTGCCCTTTCCTTCCTCAACGCCCACATTGAGGAGTGCGACTCTGGGATTTTCTACTCCGTAAAGATTGCGGTAATAGATCGTCGCCATCTGGGCGAACTGAACCAGATACTGTGGTTTGGCATCCATGTTGGCTCCTACATCCAGAAGCAGCGTGGGGCTGTTTCCTGTCGGAAGAACCAAAGTCAAAGCCGGGCGAAAAACACCTTTGATCCGTCCTGTAATCAGTGTTGCACCGGAAAGGAGCGCACCGGTATTACCTGCCGAAACGATCCCGTCTGCTTCTTTACGCCGAATCATGCCAAGGCCTACTGCCATAGAGGAATCCTTCTTCGTACGGATCGCATCTACCGGCGAGTGCTCTTCGTTTTCTATTACCTGCGTCGTATAAACAAGTGAAAGGCGGTCCTTGTCGTAGGTTTTGCCCGCCAGATTCTTATCCAGCGCATCCTTGCTGCCTGTCAGGGTTATTTTTAGAAAAGGATGCTTCTCCAGTGCCAGAAGCGCTCCCTGAATCGGTGCTTCCGGAGCATAGTCTCCTCCCATCGCATCAACTACGATATGTCTAGTCCTGTTTTCCATCATCATTTCCTCCGTCTATATGCTGACTTTGCATGATCCAAACTACTATACACTTTTTTCGTCCTCTTGGCAAGCCACTTACGATGAAAACTCTCCTCTGGATTTCATCTGCGCATATTTGAAAGCCGTTGCGAGATAATTCAGATACGTTCCATGATCATCCGGCACCAGCAGTTCTTTTGAGAATGCCTGATATGGAATAGACGAACGTCCGTTTTCTTTACCGTAGTACTCTTTCAATGTTTCTACAGGAAGCACATAGGTTTCACCATATTCGGTGAAATGAACCAGAAGAAATGCGATGCCTCCCTGCTGATCAAAATCAGACATAAAACTGACCTGATGAGGGTGAATGTTCGAGAAAGGAAGAGATTTCTTTCCGCATTCCTTGGCATCAAAACAGATCGGAATACCTCCCATGACACCAATATAATCGACCGTACTCTTCTGTTCAAAATAAGCCAGAGAGATCGTGCGCCGTTCCTGATCGATCTCGATCGGTTTGATAGGCGTAGGGATCTTCTGGATCAATGCCAATCCGTCTTTCCGATATTTCTCATTGGTTATGTTCAGTACTTCCTCAAATGCACTGCCTCGAAGGCCGCGTGTGTTCCAGTGACTCATTTTGACCTCTTATTTCAGATACTCAGCTCCCATATAGACGAAACATTCGCCGGGTGACAACCGTCCGGAAAGATGGGAGCTGACGACTACACCCTTGTCCAGATAGCACAGGAAATAGATCGGCATCTTGACCTGTGCATAAACGGCCATGTTCATGACTTCTTCCTTCAGTTCATCCTCTGTGGCAAGATCATCCAGACGTTCCGATTCTCCCATCAGACTGAAAGCTCGCTGAAGTCCGACATTCTCGTGAACGATCTGAAGATCATAGAGTTCATCCGGTGAAGAAATGATCTTTGCACTCATTCCGGCTTCCTCCAGCTGGCTCACAACTGATACAGCCGCCTTTACAGCAACCTGATCCTCCGGATCGGCATAGACCCTGACTTCTCCTGCAGGTACACCGCTGACAGCAATCGCCGCCGCTTTGGAAGAATCTTTCGGATATCTCTCTTCCAATTCCGGGTCATACCAGTAGCCTGGATGAAACGGAATGTCACTTGCCTTTCCATATCCCCAGGCAGCATCTTTCAATACCTCAGCCCCGCTGATGGCAAACGCGATTTTCTGTCTGTTGGATAAGACTCCGGTAAATCCATTCTCATAGAATGCAATATACAGGGCTTCATAGGAAGGATAGGTATAAACAGTATACTTTTCCTGATACTGATACTGATCCCAGGAGAGTGAATCTTCGTGATAAAGATCACTGCGGCCGGAAGAAAAAGCTGTATAAACTGCCTGGCGATCCTTGACCAGCAGGCATCTTATACTGCTCACACCTGTTTTTTGCCCATGAAAATCCTCATAGGGAACAAGCTTAATCTCATGCCGATCCTCGGATGAATCCATCATGAACGGACCAGTGCCGATCGGTATAAGAGGATCAGTGGATGTTTCACTTCCGATCGGAAATACTATTCCCTCCACTGAAGACAGAGAGTCTCTCTTAAAATACAGCCGGATCGTATAGTAATCCACGATCGTCGTCCGGCTGATCATACTGATTCTATCTGTGTAATAATTCTTTTTACGGCGAAGCTGATCGATCGTATAGGAAACATCTCCTGCATCCAGCAATGAACCGTCATGGAAATAGATATCCCGTTTGAGTTCAACATCGACAAAGCTGGCATCGTCAGCAAAAGTCACCGTCTGGGCAAGGACCGGCTGGACCTTTCCCTCATCTGTGAAAACAAAAAGGGGTTCATAGATCAGACTGAGAAAATCAGCCGTCGTCTCGTCTGTTATATCCCATGGCTGAAGCGATGTTGGTGCAGGAATGGCAAGCGTCAGTTCTTCCGCCTCATCTTCTTTCTGACCTGTTTTAGCAGTGGGGGCGATCGTATGTTCTATGTTCTCACCCGGCCGCTTGTTTTCGTTTCCTGATGTCGGCTGATGACTGCTTGTTCCGCAGGCTGCCGAAAAGATCATCAGGACGAAAAGAATCAGAAACAAACCAGTCCGTTTCATAGACAACGCTCCAATGCATCATCGACCTGATCGTAAAGAAGCTTCACATCGCCGCCGGTACTCTTGATAATCTGATCGGCATGTGCACGATAAGTCTCATCATCCCACTGGCTGGAAATCCGGTCAGCTGCATCCTGCTCGGATATATTCCGTTCATTCATCATCCTGAGCTGGCGGATCTTCGGATCCGCATAGACGACCCAGATCGTATCGACAATATCTTTCAGACCGCTCCTTAATAGTTCAATAGCCTCTACGACCACAATCTGACTTCCCTTGAAGCTGTCTGAAGAATCCTGATTCGTTTTTCTTTTCCTGATCTTTTCAATATCATCCGCGATTCTCTGAACCGTAGCCGGATGAACCATCCGGTTTAATGTTTCAAGAGCTTCCGGGTTCTGGAAAACGATTCTTCCGAGTGCTTTTCGATCAACGATTCCGTCTTCTGTCAGAATTTCCGGTCCGAAAACCTCGCTGAGACTGACTGCTTCGGATTGAACGACTTCACGAGCGACAAGGTCTGCATCGATATGCACCGCATGATACATACGCTTCAGATATCGGGATACCGTGCTCTTGCCGGAAGCAATCGTTCCTGTCAGTCCGATCACAAGCACCTTGTTATTTTGCCTCATACCAGTTTTCTCCTGTATGAATATCCACGACAAGCGGAACGAGCAGTTTAACTGCTCCGGTCATCTCTTCTTCAAGAATCCGCTTTACCTGATCTTTCTCCGGGCGGTATACTTCAATCAGCAGTTCATCATGTACCTGAACGATCAGACGGCTCTTCAGTCCCTCTTTCTTCATTCTGGCATAGACGCGGTTCATAGCGATCTTGATGATATCAGCAGCGGTTCCCTGAATAGGCATGTTTTTTGCTACGCGCTCTCCGAATGAACGCTGGACAAAGTTTTTGGCTTTCAGTTCTTCGATCTGCCGGATACGGCCGAATTTTGTTTTTCCATAGCCAGTCGCTTTGGCACTTCGCACACATTCGTCCAGAAACACCTTAACCTTCGGGAACCGGATAAAATAATGGTTGATATATTCCTGTGCTTCCTGTACGCTGATCCCCAGATCAGAGGACAGGGAGAAAGCACTGATTCCGTAAATGATGCCGAAATTGACCGCTTTGGCACTGCTTCTTTGCTGTGGGGTGATCTCATCATACGGAATGTGCAGTACCTGAGAAGCAGTCAGCCGATGAATATCGTCGCCGCGCACATAGGCATCGATCAGGTTCTCATCTTCAGAC
>JAFOIR010000140.1 GCA_017420625.1 Bacillota bacterium | reverse complement strand
TAATAGTAGTCGCCGATTTCCGGATAACCTTCACGGAAAGCCTGACGGCTCATTGCCAGGTACATGCCAACTTCTGTGCATTCTCCGGTGAAGTTCTCGCGAAGACCCTGAATGATATCTTCCGGAGCGCCCTTGGCCACACCGACTACATGCTCAGCAGCCCAAACCATTTCTCCTTCAACCTTGTTGAATTTTTCGCGGGGAGCTTTACAGATAGGGCATTTTTCCGGAGCTTCATCGCCTTCATAAACATATCCACAAATGCTGCAAACAAATTTAGCCATTTTTTATCCTCCTTTAGAATAAAGGGATCTTTCCCTTTGCTCTATCTTATCATGAACCCCTACTAAAGTCAATTTGAAAAACTTTCTCCCAGGATATGAACAAGGTTTTCCATCTCAGAATCTTTCAGACCGGCAAAACCAATCAGAAGATGAAATACGTCTTCTGTCCCCGGCATCTTTATCTGCTGGAGCTGCAGATTGTATTTTTTTGCATTTTTTATTATACGAATCGGGTCCTTGGCAGGAATATGAATCACAAAATGAAGTCCTGCTTCGTTACCGGTAATCCATGCGCCGGGGAATGAACTTAGAAGCATCTGTTCCAACTTTTCTTTTCTGGCCTTATAAATCCGTGTCGTTCTTCTGATATGTCTCTGATACATCCCATTTTCAAGAAAACGGGCAATGACCTGCTGTTCCAGTCTGGCTACACTGCAGGAATGATAACCCCTCTTCTGCTCATATTGTTTCATAAGAGTTTCCGGAAGTACCATATAAGCAACACGAACCGACGGAGAAATACTGCGGCTGAATGTTCCGAGATAGATCACTCTTCCTGTAGAATCAATTCCCTGCAGTGCACCAATCGGTCTTGTCGTATAGCGAAACTCGCTGTCATAATCATCTTCAATGATCAGGCTGTTCGTCGTGTCTGCCCAGCTGAGAAGCTGTGATCTTCTTCCGATCGACATCGTAACTCCGGCCGGAAATTGATGGGAAGGTGTGACAAAACACAGATGTGTCTTTGGAAACTGTTTCAGCATCGATACCTTGATTCCGTTCTTGTCGACAGGGATAGGAATAGCCTGAATCCCATGAAGTGCTGCCATCCTGTTCACGGCAGGATACCCTGGATCCTCCAGTGCAATCGTTTCCGGTTTCAATAAGTGAAACAACATGTCCATCAAAAGATCGATACCGGCCGCAATGATAATCTGATCTTCGTTGACTGTTACCCCGCGATACCTGGTCAGATAGAATTTCAAAGCCCTTCTAAGTTCTAATTCGCCCCGATAATCACCTCTGGAAAGCAGATCTGTCGACTGATACAGAACTTCCCGATAAAGCTTTGCCCAACTGGTATAGGGAAATGCAGTCGTATCCACATGTCCTGTAGAAAAAGAAAGGAAGGATGACGTTTCCAGGTCTTCTGCAGGCATAACCGTGTCACTTTTCTTTTTTTCCGGCAGATCGAGTACTTCCAGTACCCGGTAGCCTTTTCTTGGAAGAGATTCAATATATCCTTCCGCCATCAGAAGCTGATAAGCATTCTCAACGGTACTGTGACTGACTTTCAGTTCATCACAGAGGCTGCGCTTGGAAGGAAGGTATTCACCGGTCCGAATGATGCCTTCCCGGATCTGTTCTGAAAACTGACGATAGATCTGAAGGTACATCGATTCGGCAATCGTCGGATCAATTTGAATCGTCTGGATCATTTTGATTTCTTACACTCCCGATAGCTATGAAACATAAAAAGAGCCACCTTACGTGGCTCTTTCATGGATTGTTGATTAATCTTCTTCGACGTTGATGACCTGTCTCTTGTTATAGGTTCCGCAGTTCGGGCAGACGCGGTGAGGCATAATGAGCGCCCCGCACTTGCTGCACTTCGCCATGCTCGGAACAGACAGCTTCCAGTTGGCCGTTCTGCGTTTGTCGCGGCGGGCCTTCGAAGTTCTGTGTTTCGGTCCAATAGCTCCCATGGTTATGCTCCTCTCATAATAGATTCTTAAGTGCGTCCCATCTTGGGTCAGAAAAGTCTTCTTCGCACTCACAAGGTCCCTGATTCAGATCTTTACCGCAAACAGGACAAAGCCCAAGGCAATCCTCTTTACATAAGACCTTGACGGGAACGTTCAGCTGTACATCATAATGGATGACATCTTCCAGATCGACGCTGTCCTGCTTAATCGGAAGATAATCGAACTCATAATCCGATGTTTCGCTGTCGGTCTTTTCTCCCTTGACGAAACGCTGTCTGATATCGACTGCGAGCGGAACATCTACCTGTTTGAGACACCGGTCACATTGCATTCGAATTTTAGTTTCGACGCTGCCGGCAAACTCGATGATATCATTTCCTGATTCATTCATTCCGACATAGAAAAGTTCTCCTTTGATCTTCCAGGGTTCCAGGCACGGATAGGTGCTGGATCCATCAGAAACATCGGAAATATCCCATGTCGCATCTACTGGGATCCTTAGCGAAGGATCTTTAAGAAGCGGACGAATCTGAAAAGAAAACATTCGGTGCCCCTTTCGTCACATCTTATAATTATACTCGATTCTTTTTGCTTTGTTAACAGAAAAATCAGCAGTTTGTCAGTGCTTTTGTCTCTCTTGCGATCGCAAGTTCTTCGTTGGTGGGGATCAGCAGAACCTTGACTTTGGAATTCGGAGTAGAAAGAACCACTCTCTTTCCTCTTGCCTTGTTAGCTTCCGGATCGATCTCAACGCCGAGATAACCAAGATAGCTGCATACTTCTGCACGGAATTCTCCATCATTCTCTCCGATACCGGCCGTGAAAACAATTGCATCAACGCCGTTCATAGCAGCAGTATAAGCACCGATATACTTGGCCACTCTGTAGCGGCTGGCTGTCATGGCGACATCTGCCAGGTGATTGCCTTCCTTCTGGGCTTTTGCGATATCACGATTGTCAGAGGAAAGACCACCGGACATACCCAGATAACCGGATTTCTTGTTCAGGATATTCAGCATCTCATTGACGTCGATATGCTCATGATTACAGATAAACTGAACGACAGCGGGATCGATGTCGCCGCTGCGGGTTCCCATGATCAGACCTTCCAGAGGTGTCAGACCCATGGAAGTATCAACGCATCTGCCGCCGATGGAGGCAGAAACAGAAGAACCATTGCCAAGATGGCAAACGATTACTTTACCCTTCTTGGGGTCGAGCTCGGCAAACTTCAAAGCTTCACCTGAAACAAACTTATGGCTCGTTCCGTGGAAACCATAACGACGAACACCATACTTCTCCAGATACTCGTGCGGGATCGCATAAGTATAAGCATATTCATCCATACCCATACCGAAAGCCGTATCAAACACAGCTACATTCGGTTTGCCGGGCATAGCGGCTTCTGCAGCTTCAATACCGATCAGGTTGGCCGGATTGTGCAGAGGGCCAAGATCGAAGCATTCACGAATGACTTTCTTAACATCATCATTGACGATAATGGAATCAGAATACTTGGTGCCGCCGTGCAGAACACGATGGCCGATCGCTGCGATCTCATCGACGCTGTCAATAACGCCTACTTCCGGGTCCACCAGTGCTTTCAGCACTTTCTCTACGGCTACCTGATGGTTCGGCAGATCGGATTCATCGACATAGTCCGGTTTTCCCTCGACCTTATGAGTCAGAAGAGAACCATCAATACCGATACGTTCGCACAGACCTTTGGCCAGCACGGACTCGTTTTCCATATCGATCAGCTGATATTTCAGAGAAGAACTTCCGCAGTTGATTACTAAGATTTTTGACATGTTAATCCCTCACCAATTATTTGTTTTGTGCCTGAACAGCCGTGATAGCGACAACACCAACGATATCATCGGAAGAACATCCGCGGCTAAGATCGTTGATCGGAGCAGCGATACCCTGCGTAACCGGACCATAAGCCTGTGCTTTGGCCAGTCTCTCGACCAATTTGTAACCGATATTGCCGGCATCCAGATCTGGGAAGATGAGGCAGTTTGCTTTACCGGCAACCGGGCTGCCCGGTGCTTTGGAGGAGCCAACAGAAGGAACCATGGAGGCATCTGCCTGCAGTTCACCATCCAGCATCAGATCGGGATACAGCTCTTTTGCAATACGAGTAGCTTCTACTACTTTATCGACATCCGGATGTTTTGCACTGCCCTTGCTGGAATGTGAAAGCATAGCAACACGAGGCTCTTCACCAACCAGCATACGGAAGGATTCTGCAGAGGATTTGGCAATAGCAGCCAGCTCTTCCGGATTGGGGTTCTGATTCAGTCCGCAGTCGGAGAACAGGAAGATGCCGTTGGCACCCAGTTCGCAGTTCGGGACGACCATGATAAAGAAAGAAGAAACCAGTTTGGTTCCGGGAGCCGTCTTGACGATCTGCAGTGACGGACGAAGCGTATTGGCAGTTGAATGGCAGGCACCGGATACAACACCGTCAGCATCGCCGTTCTTGACCATCATGCAGGCATAGTACATATAGTCTTTTGTCAGCAGGTCCTCGGCCATCTCTTTGGTCATACCTTTCGCCTTGCGAAGTTCAGTCAGCTGGTCTACATAGAGCGCAGTCTTTTCAGAGGTCTTGGGATCAATGATCACAGCACCGGAAACGTCCAGTCCCTGAGAATTGGCTTCAACTTCTTCCGGGCTTCCGATGATCACAAGGTTGGCAATTTCTTCCTTGAGGACAACAGCAGCAGCCTCAAACGTACGGCGGTCCATTGACTCCGGAAGAACGATCGTCTTCTTATCGGCCTTAGCTCTGGCCTTTACATTTTCAAGAAAAGTACTCATGGAAAGTGGTTCCCCTTTCACAGATAAATATAAAATCACACCTTTGATTATACGCCCTGACAGCTTCTTTTTCAAGTTTTTTAGGTTGACTTTTCTGCCTAGTTTCCGGATAATAAAAACAATGATACTGGATATGATGGAGGATGCCTCATGAAAGAAGAAATCTATACTATCCCTGTTATGGACGGATTAAAATCAGATTCTGAATGTCCCTTCTGTTCTATGTACAAAACACTGGAAGACAAAACTATAGCTTATGTTCTCTCCCCCGCCTATATGGAAGAAGATGTCCGGGGCGAGACAAATGCACTGGGATTTTGCAAAGAACATATTCGAAGATTATATCTGGAAGGCAATTCTCTTGGAATGGGATTGATGCTGCATTCTCAACTTAAGCATCAGCATGACGAACTGGATAAACTGGTCGCATCATTGGATCCGTCAGGCAGATCCGCAAAAAAATTATTTGCAAAAAAAGGTACAGAGGATCTTTCTCCGGCGGAAGCTTATCGCCAGAAATATATCAGCAGCTGTTATGTATGCAGCCGGATCCGCTCTACTTTTGACAGATATCTGGAAGCTTTCTTTATGCTGTATAAAAAAGACCCTTCCATTCAGCAAAAACTGAAGGAAGGGAAAGGATTTTGTTTTGATCACTTCCTGCTTCTTTATGAAACTGCCGGAAAACATCTGAAAGGCGATGCACTGGCAGAATTCAGATCCATGATCGTCGGGCTAATGGATAATAACCTGAAGCGGGTCGAAGATGATCTGGAGTGGTTTACCCAGAAATTTGACTATCGTTATGCGAAAGAACCCTGGAAAAACTCCAAGGATGCTCTTCCCCGCACGATCCTGAAACTAAGAAGCATTGATATGCCAGTAAAATAAAAAAGGGACTGAAAGTCCCTTTTTTGATGGAATTATTCGTCTTTCTTGTTTTCAGCAATGATCTTTGCCTGAACATCCGGCAGGGTCTGCTCATAACGGGCAAACTCCATAGTATAGGAACCACGTCCCTGAGTCATGGAACGAAGATCTGTTGCATAGGCAGACATCTCAGACATGGGAACTTCAGCATTCAGCTGAACCTTGCCGCCAAGATGCTCCATACCAAGCACACGGCCGCGGCGTTTGGTCAGATCGCCCATAATATCGCCCATGTATTCTTCGTTGACAAGAACGCTGACAGTTGCGATAGGCTCAAGAATGACCGGTTTGGCTTTCGGAATACCATCCTTGAAGGCCATCGAAGTAGCTGTCTTGAATGCCATTTCAGAAGAGTCTACCGGATGGTAGGAACCATCGATCAGAGTCGCTTTGACACCGACCATGGGATATCCGGCCAGAAGACCTTCCTTAACACTTTCCTGAATACCTTTTTCAACAGCCGGGAAGTAGTTCTTCGGAACGGATCCGCCGAAGATCTGCTCTTCGAAGACATAAGGTTTCTCCATATCGCCGCTGGGTTCGAAGACCATCAGAACGTCACCGTACTGGCCATGTCCACCGGACTGCTTCTTATACTTGCCGCGGACTTCAGCACGGCCAAGAATCGTTTCACGATAGGAAACCTTCGGCTTGGACAGCTGAACTTCAACTTTAAACTTATTCTTCAGTTTATTGACTGCGACATCCAGATGCTGATCACCGGCGCCATAGATAAGCTGTTGTTTGAGCTCACCGTCAACCTCAGAACGAAGAGTCGGATCTTCTTCAATCAGACGGTTGAGGGAAGTGGTCATTTTATCTTCATCGCCTTTGTTCTTCGGGCTGATGGCCATGGACATCAGAGAAGGAGCAAACGGTACTGGAGGATAGATAACACTGAAATCTTTGGCAGCCAGCGTGTCACTGGTCTGAGTGACCGTCAGTTTGGTAAGAACACCGATGTCACCGGCACCAAGTTCCGGCAGTTCGATCTGCTCTTTACCGCGCATGGTATAGATACGGCTGATACGTGCTTCTGCTTCTTTTCCAACGTTGACGATAGTATCATTCGGATGGATCGTACCGGACATAACCTTGAAGTAGCTGATCTTTCCAAGGAACGGGTCAACACTGGTCTTGAAAACGAAACCAGAGAATGCACCAGCAGGATCACAGGCAACTTCAATTGCATTTCCGGAAGCATCCTTGGCTGCAGCCTTAGGAGCTGCAACAGCCGGGCCCGGAATATAGCTGCAGATAGAATTCATCAGAACACTGATACCGGTTCCGTTAACAGCGGCGCCGCACAGAACAGGAACGATCTCTCCGCCAAGAATACCATTGTGAATAGCAGTATCGATCTCTTCAGGGGTAAACTCTTCTTCCAGGAAGAATTTTTCCATCAGTTCATCATCGGTAGCTGCAACGGCTTCAAGAATTGCAGAACGGATAGGCTCGATCTCTTCTTCCATTCCGGCAGGGATCGGGCAGTTTTCAACTTTATTTCCGGCAAAACGACGGCCTTCCATCGTAGGAACATTGACAAATCCGACAAACTTGCCACCTTCTTTGATCGGAACCTGGAAAGGAGCAATCGCATTTCCGAACTTTTCTTTCAGCTGATCCAGAACTCTGTCGAGATTTGCTTCAGGGTCGTCCATACCATTGACGAAAATCATACGCGGCATATGGGCATTTTCCGTCTTTTCCCAGGCAAGCTCCGTACCGACCTGCATACCAGCCTTGGCATCAACTACGATGATTGCGGCATTTGCTACAGTCATCGCTTCAGCAACTTCTCCTGCGAAGTCAAAATAACCAGGGGTATCCAGCACATTGATCTTATATTTATCAGAACCGTTGCTGTATTCGATCGGAATCAGAGAAGTATTGATGGAAAATCCTCTCTTCATCTCTTCCTGATCGAAATCACTGACCGTATTCTTATCGGTCACTTTGCCCAGACGGGTAGTAGCTTTTGTTATAAAAGCCATCTGCTCTGCTATGGTCGTCTTACCTACGCCGCCATGGCCTAACAGTACGATATTACGGATATTCTCGGCAGAATATACATCCATAGTAAAAGTCCTCCTTACTGCGTCTATTCCATGCGGGATGTTTTTCGCATGGATGCTGGTAAAAAATCAATCTTGTTCCATTCTATCACAAACGAAACAAGATTGAAAGTGTTTTTTGTTCAATTCTACAGAATATTACGAATCCCCGGATTCTGCCAGTTTCCGGCTCTGATCTTCCTCGATCAGACGATCAATAATTTCATCCAGATCGCCGTCCAGAATCTGTTCCAGGCGGTGAGATGTATATTTGATGCGATGGTCCGTCACTCTTGTCTGAGGGAAATTATAGGTACGAATCTTTTCACTGCGGTCACCGGTTCCTACCTGACTTTTTCTGTCAGAAGCCACTGAGTCGTGCAATTTCGCTTGTTCGATATCATATAACCGCGCCTTCAGGATCTGCATCGCCTTGTCCTTATTCTGATACTGGGAACGCTCATTCTGACACTGAACAACGATCCCGGTAGGTAAATGGGTGATTCGGATCGCAGAAGAAGTCTTGTTGACTTTCTGACCTCCGGCACCGCTCGAACGAAAGATATCAATCCTCAGATCATTCGGATCGATTTCGATATCGATCGTATCATCAACTTCGGCCATAACCGCAACTGTGATAGTAGATGTGTGAATTCGTCCGCCTGATTCAGTTACAGGTACTCTCTGTACACGGTGAACACCACTCTCATATTTCATACGGGAAAATACACTGTCTCCCTGTACCTGAAAAACGACTTCCTTGACGCCTCCCAATCCATTTTCGGAAAGAGATTCCATCTCCGTTCTCCATCCGCGTCTTTCAGCATATCGAACATACATACGATAGATCTCTCCGGCAAACAAAGATGCCTCATCTCCTCCTGCACCAGCCCGGATCTCCACGAAAACATTCTTTTCATCGTTCGGATCCTTCGGAAGAAGAAGAATTTTGAGCTCATGTTCCAGATGAGAGATCTGATCTTCCAGAGAAGTTATCTCCTCTTTTGCCATTTCACGTAGTTCAGGATCGGATTCCAGTTCCAGCATCTCTTTTGCATCGGATAATTCCTTCAGTGAATTCTGATAGCGATCATAGGTCTGGACGACCGTTTCCAATGATGCATGTTCTTTGTTCAGTTTTTGCCATCGTTCCTGATCAGAAAGAACGCTGGGGTCACTGAGCCTCTCTCCCATTTCTTCATAACGAAGTTTTACGAGCTGCAGGTTTTCAAACATTTTTCTCTACCTTTTTTCCAAATACTACACGATGATGGCCTGCAAGATCCTTTACGACCTTAACCTCAGAAAAAGCATGGGTCTGATCAAAGATCTTGTTTACATCATCCGCCTGTTCGTCACCTATCTCAAAAAATACAGCCCCTTTTTCAGTCAGATGTAAGGGGAGCTGTGGGATCAGCCGCTGATAAATGTTCAGGCCTCTTTCTCCACCATCCAGCGCCAGATGCGGCTCATAGTCTCTGACATCAGGCTCCAGGCCTTCTACGATCTTTGATGCAACATACGGCGGATTACAGACGATGATATCAAACGTTTCTGATTCAAATGCCTGCAGCAGATCAGAACAAACAAATCTGACAGCAGTATGGTTTTTCACAGCATTGCGCTTTGCCGTTTCCAGCGCTTTCGGAGACAAATCACAGGCAGACAGATCAAGATCATAGTTTCGGGATAAATAATATCCCAAGCTGACAGCAATACATCCCGAACCGGTACAAATATCCAGAATTCTGATTCTGCTGCCTTTTGGAAAACTACGATGAACATAATGGATCGTTTCTTCCACGACTGTTTCTGTATCCGGTCTTGGAATAAGAACCGAAGGATTTACTTCAAATGGAAGCCCCATGAACTCCCATTCTCCAAGAATATAGGCCGTTGGTTCATGATTGAGCCGTCGGCTGATCATCGATTCATATTCTGCTACTTTGACATTTTCAACTTCATGATCTTCGATAAGCAGATAGTCTTTTCGATCGATATCAAAGCATCCTGCGAGCAGGAACCAGGCAGAAGCTTCCGCTTCAGCCCTGTCATAAACGGATAATAATTCTTGAGTTCCCTTTTTCAGAAGTGCTTTCAATGTCATAGAAACTCCGGATGCTCCTTTTCAAAAAGTCGTTTGACCGAAGCGATCGCAACTTCCATTTCCTCGTCGTCAGGTTCTTTCGTAGTCAGATGTTGAATCCAAATTCCAGGCGCTACTAAAGCTCCAATAATCTTTGACTTGGATCGGGCAGAAAACTTCAGCACTTCATACGATAAACCGGCAATCACGGGAACCATTGCAAGATGAATGACAAATCGCATGAAGGGATCAGTGATGCGAATCAGAGAAAAGATCAATATGCTGATGAACATGATCAAAAACAAGAAACTGGTTCCGCATCGACGATTATACCGACTCATCTTTCTGACATTTTCAACAGTTAACGGCAGATCTGCTTCAAAGCAGTTGATCGTCTTGTGCTCTGCCCCATGATATTCAAACGTACGGCGAATATCCTTGATTCTGGAGATCAGAACAATATACAGAAGGAAAATTCCCATTCGGATCAATCCTTCAAAAAGACCAAGTAAAGCCGGAATATTCAAGAGATCCATCATCACGAATCTGGCCAGTCTGACAGGGAGAAAAACAAAGAGAAAAACAGCCAGTATAACAGCAAAAATCATGGAGAGCCCGGAAAGAATAGAGTCTCCATTCTTGTTCCAGAACTTACCAAGCGAAGTTTTTGCTTCTTTTTTCTGTGTCTCCTCTTCTTCCATATATACATCAGCAGAATAATCCAGGGTCTTAAAACCTATGATCATAGATTCTATAAACCGGATCACACCTCTTACAATCGGTATATTCAGATATTTATGCTGATCCAGGACACTTTTTCTGTCAAAAATCTCGGTACGGATTGTCTTGTCCTGCGCTCTGACAGCAACGGTATAATGATGCTCTCCATTCATCATAACACCTTCCATCACTGCCTGACCGCCAATCGAAGGTTTTTTTTCGCTCATATTCTACTCATTTCTTCTCTTACGAAAAACACCCGACTGTGAAAGTCGGGTGAAGAAATTCTTCCTTGAAGAGATTCCTTAGTTCTTGCCAAGATTGTACTTGCGGTTGAACTTTTCGATACGTCCACGAGCAGTCACAGCCTTCTGCTGTCCGGTATAAAACGGATGACATTTGGAGCAGATTTCAACGGTGATCTCGGGTACAGTCGAGCCAACGACAAACTCATTGCCGCAATGGCACTTTACCTTTGCCTGGTAATATTTCGGATGAATTCCTTCTTTCATTAGGGGTCCACCTCTTTCTATGGGATTTATGTCATTTGATTTCCGACCAAAAGACACTTTGTGTATTATACCACGTTATAAAGACAATTGCAACAATTATTTATCTTTTTTACGGACTGAATAACCAAATGTTCCAAGTTCTTCACCCAGACGAAAATAGCTTCCATGAGAATAGGCAATCAGGTCCGCTTTTTCCAGTGCAAGTCTGCCCTTCTCATCCAGCAGATCTTCCGAAACATGGACTGCGACTACTTCTGCAAGAAACATATCGTGGCTGCCAAGTGGAATGATCTCCTTGACTTTGCATTCGATATTGACAGGACTTTCATCGATGAGAGGTGCCTTAACAACGGAAGCCTTAACCGGATTAAGTCCGCTTGATTTAAACTTGTCGATTTGTTTTCCGGATTTGACTCCCATTCTATCTGTAATTTCAGCAAGCTGTGTATTCGTCAGGTTGATGACGAATTCCTTTGTTTCTTTTAAAATGGGATAGGAAAATCTTTCCGGTCTGACAGAAATATAAGTCATCGGAGGCGCTGAGCATACAGTGCCGGTCCAAGCAATAGTCAGCATATTGCAGTTTTTTTCATCTCCCGGTTTTTCATATATCCCACAGCTGATCAAAGCTGCCGGGACAGGATACAGCATATTGCCGGGACGGAATTCAGTTTTCTTCAACTTTGATCTCCTCAACAAAACCAAAAAAGCAGAAAGAATCGAAAGGGAGGCACTTTCAATCGAAGGTGCCTCCCTTCATCATGCTGAGCAGCCAGGAACTATTTTCTGGCAGTGCATGAAACTTACGCTTTGTTCACCGATCCGAACAGAATCATCTTCTCAGTAACCTTGTCTTTGATTGC
>JAFOIR010000139.1 GCA_017420625.1 Bacillota bacterium | reverse complement strand
TCCGGTCACCTCGTACATGGAATACGGAACGATCACGGCAGCGTCGCCCCAGCCGGAGGAGGTGGCCTTTCCCTTTGCGCCAGCCATCAGGTTCATCAGCTTGCCCGTCATGGGATACGCTCCATTTTCGGGAACGACCATCGGAACGATCCCGTAGCGATCCTGCTCCTTCGACATATTTTCAAGCCAACGGCTGAAAAGAACTGTGCAGTCCTCGTTGAGCATAGCCGTCCTGGCGTAGACCAGCATGTCGCCCGTCCAGCCCGCCTTCTCGCGCTGTGGGCAGTCTGTAGGGATGGAGAGCATGTTGGATGCCTGCGAATACCGGATATTGCGGTATAAGCGGTTCAGCGCTTCGTCCGAGCAGGAAAAGCTGCCGACGTCCTTCTTCTCGGAAGAGAGCAGCACGGCGGTAAACCATGCGGGATCTACCGTTTCCGGTGCTTTGCCGTCCACCGTGAGTCTGGCATAGCGAAATCCGTGATAGGTAAAATGCGGCTCATAGCTGACATCCGCTCCATCGGAGATATACTCATCCGTCTGGTCGCAGCCCTTACCGACTCCACCGGCAGACATGATATTGTTATAATAATTGCCCTCTCTATCCAGTACCTCGCAGTGCTCCAGACGGAGACGCTGGCCCTCCTTCAGGGGCATCGTTATCCTAACACGCCCGGCCAGATTCTGCCCGAAGTCCAGAATGCACTCTCCCCTGGGACTGCGAAGGACATCTTTCACGGGAAAACGCTCAACTGCGATCACGCGGTCACCGCATTGCGGCACGAGATTGTCATAGCCATAGGTTTTGACCTTCGCAGGCGTCCACTGTCCTTCCCGGCAGGTGGATTTGCTCCAATCCCGAATCTCCCTGGCCGCGTCGTAGAGCTCGCCTGCATACAGGTCGGCAGAAACCACAGGCCCTTCCGAAGTCTGCGCATCCTCACCGGAGGAGACAAGCTGTCTCTCGCCATTTTCATAGAGAAGTTCCAGCTGATAAAGCACCGCGTGCTGGTTGTCTGTCTTCATGTTCGGCTTTGCATTCGGGCTGAAATACCAGCCGTCTCCCACATGGAAACCGATAGCGTTGCTTCCTGCGGCCAACAGCTTGGTCACGTCATATGTCTGCACGCACAGATATTTGCCGTAGACCGTGTGCTCCGGAGCAAAGCAGCGTTCGTCCGCCGGAGCTCCATTAATATACAGCTCATACACGCCGTGCGCAGTGGCATACAGACGAGCCTGCTTCAGCCCGCTTTTGACAGGAAAACTCTGTCGGAACAGTGTGGAGGGAAACTGTTTTCCAAACCCGGGCTGCGCTTTTTTGCGTTTCTTTTCCGCGATGATCCAATTACTTTGCCAGTCCTCACGATGAAGCAGACCTGTTTCAAAAAAGCTGACGGCCGTTGCGGTTTCGCCGTGATTATCTGTCACTTCCAGCATTACGGTATATGCGGTTCTGCTGTTCAGCGGCTCCCCGGAATACGGCACATAAGCATTCTTCCGGCTGCTGACTACACCGGTATCCATGCACACGTGCCCGTCTTGTGTGGTTACTGTTAATCGGTAATTCTGCTGGAGTGTGTTCTTTTCCTCACTGATGATCTTCCATGAAAAATAGGGGTGGCCGCCTGTTCCGAGCGGCTTGTCAACGCTTTGGACCAATACCTCGGTGATCTCCATGCTTTCCCGCCTTTCTGGTTATTCTTTAAACAGTGCCAAGTCTACAAGATCATTTTACAAAAATGATCGCTTGATTGTCAGTTGCTATGTTGCTATAATACTATCAAAAATTGCTGTTTTGTGAGGTGGCAGTCGTGTTTGAAAGAATCCCCTTTCAGCTTGTGAAAGGCAGCTACAGTCATGAAGACGTCAGAAAAGCGGAAACATACGCACAATTCATTCGGGAGAACGAGGTGCCGGATCAGGAACGCCAGGAGTATGAGGTGGATGGAGACACACAATATTTGCTTTCTCGGCCTATGCTGCCGGAGCGCAAAAACCATTTGGCGTATATTCAGTCTTACAGCTATATGGAAAGCGGATCGAAGTATTATACAAAACGGGACAGCTATGACTCTTTTCTGATTCTTTATACTTATGACGGCGCCGGATCCCTGGAATATGAAGGGGAAAGCTATACACTCCGCGCAGGAGAAGGCTTTATCATCGACTGCCGAAAAGCCCACCGGTATAAGACGGAAGGTAAACTGTGGGTGCATGGTGATCTTCACATCTGGGGCGGGAATACGGAATACCTCTATTCAGAGTTCATAAAGACTGCCTCGCCGCTGTTTCGCTCGCAACATCCATACGGTTTTCAATCCGTGCTGGAAGAATCTCTGCGGGCTCATTCTTCGATCAGTCCCTCCGGCGACCTTGCCGTCTCCGTTCTGCTGGGCGACTTGCTGAAGATGATTTGCGAAGACCTTTCCGGGCCGGCGAAGGGGGCGGTTCCGGAGGGTATTTCCTCCGTCCAGCAATATATCGGCCAACATTATACGGAAGATATGAGTGTGGATGATCTGGCACAGATCGCTCATATGAGCAAATATCATCTGATCCGGCAATTTCGACGGTTTACTGGTTTTACACCTCATGACTATATGATCCGCCTCCGCCTGTCGCAGGCAGAATCCATGTTGCGTCTCACAGATCTGCCCTCCTACAAAATCGGCGCTTTGCTCGGATTCTCTACTGAGGCAAATTTCATTCAGCATTTCAAACGGGTCTACGGGACAACGCCCGGCAGAGCACGCGGAAAGCAGGACAAGGAGTAATACCGAACCTCGCCCTAGTCAAGGCGCTTGATGAGTTGGAGGCAATGGCCGAATGAAAATAGGTTTTGCCGGAGATGGATGGGGTGAATACCTATACTGGCAGCAGCAGGATACTCTCGTTTATAATAGAAAAGTGATCTATCACTAAACCGGGTGAACAAAATGATTTCTCTCACTACTTCAAAGAAAGCTATTCTGGCGATCATATTGATTATCTCTTTTTTTACCTTTGGCTGTCACAGGGTGCCAGAAAATGGTTCATCCTCGCAGCCCTATCGGGAGGATCGTCCTGAGCTTGAATCTTGGATTGAAACAATTGATTATACCCTTTATCCAGCCAGTACAGAACGCCAACTTTCAATATTGGGGAAGTATCCATGTCCTATCAGCCTTCAGGAGATACATACAGATGGCTTCCAAATTTCGAATGCTAAAGACTATTTAGCCATTAGGGGAGATTATGATCTGATATCCCTCTTCTTCTGCGGCAACGAGATACACCGAGAGGATGGTAAGATCATTCCCATATCAGAAAAGAGGAAGATTAAAGTGATCGAACAAGACCTCGCCTATTTATTGGAAAGATATGGCGCACCTGATCGTGTATGGTATTCTTATCCCGAATATGGGCTGTTTTGGTTTGCAGATAGTTATGCGTTTGGAGTGTCTGTATTTGATTGTGTTGAGCCAGGAACTGAAGAGCCATCGGCAACGCAGGATGATTATAAATTGCTATGGATTAAGGAATGCTTGTATTTCCCCAATATGGAAGCATTCGATTCTTATAAGGCCGATCTTCTTATGACTGATCCTGAAAATCTTTCCTTTGGATCGTTCACCGACTTGCTTTGGTCAAGACGATAAAGTCTAACTAAACCGGTACAAACTGGCATTTTGAAGGTGGCACTGTAGCGGCCACTTTTAAATGACCGAGAGGCGGGTGATCTCCAAACTGGTGTTAGAATCGCCTGGTCTATGAGATCATTGATGGTATGATCGTTGTAAAATCTTGTCTTGGTCATTATGAAGATCGCTAATACAGAGTAAAGCTTGCGTACACCTGTGTACGCCAATCAGGGTTAATGAAGCCGAAAGCCGCTTATTTCCTCACTTTCTTATCGTTTAAAGTCCGATTCGAGACCCCGATGCCTCATCTCTGAAACCCGCTTAAACAGCGGGTTTTTTGTTTGTCTGATGTATCATTTTGTATAAACTTTTCGCAGAAATGGCTTATTTAAGCCATTTCCGCGACATTGAATAAAAAAATAACTTTTGATATATCAAAACATGACCCAGAAGGGCTCCCAGGGGTCAAAATGGAGCTTAAAACGGGTGCATATTTCGGGAAATCATGGTAGAGAAGATCCTTAGATTAGTTGAGTCGATCTGGATCTGATTGGGACCAACGGCTTAGGTCTAAATCTATTGGTCCCGATCTGTTATTTGGGTTTATCTAAAAGTTGGAATATGTTATACTCTGAGATACAAAGCGGTATGTTCCATTTCAATAAAAAAGAGGATAAATGATGATAGCAAGAGATTACATCCGATGGATAAGAAGCAAAGTAGGACACGAGAAGATCATACTCACCTTCGCTGGTGGCTGCATCTTTAATGAACAGGGAAAGGTTCTGCTGCAACGCAGGGGTGACAGTAACAAATGGGGGTTTCCCGGTGGGGCAATCGAACCAGGCGAAACTCCTGAAATGACAGCGATCAGGGAAGTAAAAGAAGAAACCGGCCTTGATGTTTCCATTGGCCACCTGATTGGGGTCTACACAGATCTCGATATTATATATCCTAATGGGGACCAAGCGCAAAGTATTGTCATTGCCTATGAACTCCATATTGTCAGTGGCGAGCTTGTCTGTGATCAGAATGAAACACTTGAGCTGCAATTCTTTTCAAGCGAAGAGAAACCTCATCTGTTTACAGGATCACATGAAGCTTTATGGAAAGATATATTTTAAGCTGTAATCACATTTGATTAACGAATCGGGTTCTGTAAGGATACGTGGATATGGAATTATGGGATGCATATGACAAAGATTCCAGAAAGATTCAGGGTATAACACTGATTCGTGGAGAGGCAATACCTGAAGGCACCTTTCATCTCGTCTGTGATGATATTGTAAGACACACGGATGGGAGTTACTTATTGATGCAGAGAGACAAGCGAAAACACTTTGGCGGTATGTGGGAAGCCACAGCAGGTGGCTCTGCAATTCAAAACGAGTCCCCTTTGGAGTGTGCCGCAAGAGAACTTCAAGAGGAGACGGGAATAACGTCGGAAACTAAATAGTATAGGAGAAAAACATGTACGACAGGCCGATTCTGGCGATTATCAGAGAAAATTTAGACAGTGAAGGTAGGCTCCCTCGCGATTTTAGTCTGCCAGAAGATCCAGATGATGAAAGAAGCCTTCTTTTCGCTGATGGTGCGCAAGACGGGATCACTTACTTTCATACG
>JAFOIR010000138.1 GCA_017420625.1 Bacillota bacterium | reverse complement strand
GCGAAGATGAGAAGATCGGCCAGCTGTTCTGTGCCTGTGTTCGTCAGGGAACGATCGAAGAGCTGGAAAGCCTGAATGGCATCACACCTTTCGGCGGCGCCATGTATCGTCCGCTTCCTGCTGACATCTGTGTCAAGCTTACCAATTATCTGAATCAGCTGAAGGTTCCTGCCCTCATTGCGGCCGATCTGGAACATGGCGGCAATATCATTCAGCCCAACGGCACGCTTTTGGCGCTCAGCTGGCCGCTGCTGCGACCGGAGATGTCTCCATGGCCGAAAAACTGGCCGCGATCTGTGCCGAAGAAGGCCGTGCTGTCGGTATCAACTGGGCGTTTGCTCCTGACAGTGATCTGGACCTTAATTTCCGCAACCCCATTACAAATTGCCGCACCTATGGATCCAAACCCGAGCTGACAGCCGAGATGATCGCTGCCTATGTAAAGAAGATGCAGTCCTATGGAATGGCAGCTTCCTGCAAGCATTTCCCCGGTGATGGCGTTGATGAGCGTGATCATCATCTGGTGACCAACGTCAACTCTCTTTCTGTGAAGAAATGGGATGAGACTTATGGAAAAGTCTATGAAGCAGCGATCGAAGCCGGAACCATGTCCATCATGGTCGGCCATATCTGCCAGCCGGCGTATTCACGCTACTTCAATCCTGATATCGAAGATAAAGACATTCTGCCCGCTTCCATGTCCCATGAACTGATGGTCGACCTGCTGCGTGAGAAGCTTGGATTCAACGGTCTGATCGTAACGGATGCGACCACCATGTCTGGTTTTACCATTCCGATGCCTCGCAACCTTTCCGTTCCGACCTCCATCGCCAACGGTGCAGATGTTTTCCTGTTCTCCCGCAATATGGCTGAAGATGTCAGCTTCATGAAGGAAGGCGTCCGCAGCGGCCTGATCACACAGGAAAGACTGAATGAAGCAGTTACCCGAATCCTGGGTATGAAAGCAGCCCTTGGTCTTCATCGTCCGCAGCCGGTCTATACGATCGAAGAAGCGAATCAGCATATCGGTACAGCGGAGCATCACGCATGGGCGAAAGAATGTGCCGATCGTTCTGTGACACTGGTCAAAGAAGAAAAAGGCGTCCTGCCGATTACGCCAGAACGCTATAAAAGAGTGATGTATTTCCCGCTGAAAGCTTCCTATGACACGCTTCCCGACGGAGTCCGCAATGCCTGTGATATATTTGGAGATATGCTGCGTGAGAAGGGATTTGAAGTGACTGAATTCAATCAGGACAAAGCGATGGAAGGACGACTGGCGCCTACGACAGACTTTGTCGGCAAATTTGATCTGATGATCTATGTAGCCAACTATCCCATCAAGAGCGGCAACACGACCGTGCGTATCGAATGGACCAATCCGCTCGGCGCCAACTGTCCTCATTTTCTGACCCAGATCCCCACACTGTTCGTTTCACTGGGCAATCCTTATCATCTTCAGGACGTACCGAAGATGCGTACCTTTATCAATGCCTACGCCTCCAACCCTGAAGTGCTGGATGCCGTAATGGCCAAGCTTACCGGAGAGAGCGAATTCAGCGGCGTCAGCCCGATCGATCCTTTCTGCGGCATGTGGGATACCCATCTGTAAGTTACAGCGTACCAAACAGGACCTTCTGAAACAGTTCTTCCGTTTTTTCATGGCCGAGAGCCTTGAGAAAGACGCTGGTAGAAGGACCGCCGTTTGTGAGAAGACCGTTTACATAGTAGACGGTCTTTTTCTTTTTGTCTTCCGGGTCCTCGAGCGGCTGTACCTCTGAGGAAAGCCAGGCAGAAAAGTGGTTTTCGGCTGTCTTGTCGAAAGATCCTGCGGTGTTTTTCTTCCCTTTTTTCGAAAGGCTTTCTTTCATCCGGATATCATCGTACCAGTGAACGCCCGGATCCCTGTCGGGGAGAGAGGAAGCCTCTTTGCATACTTCTGTCAGTGAAGGGGAAGAAAAAGGACTGACACAGGTATCATAGAGCTCACAGATCAGTGTATCGTTTCCCATGGCCAGGATCCGGTCGTAGGAGTAGAGCGGCAGATCGACCTTGTCCGGAACAACGATCATCGTATCCATCTTCATGAGTCCGAAGAAGCCCTTTGCCTGCATATAACTGACATGACCGAGCTCCTCCGCCTCGTAGGCTTCGATCCGGAATTTCATTCCATTAACCTTCAGTGAGGCAAACTCACCGGCAGATTTACTTTTCAGAGGATATTTTGCATCGATTGTTTTCAATAGATTTTCTTTCATTCATGAGCTCCTTTCTCAAGATGAAGGGAAGCGAGACCTGCTTTGTGAAGCTGAAATCCGCCCAACAGCAAAGAGCCCTGAGCAAGGATATTCACGCCTTCAGCGATCCAGTTCATGGAAGCTTTATCGAAACCCGTCAGAATACCCCTTCCTCTACAGGTGGGGGATGAATGACGGCCTTCAGTTTAAACTCAATAACGACAATAATGTAGTTTTCTCTTGCCTGCTTTCCCGAGATATGATATAATAAACGCAACAATATGTCGCATTATGGCGCGCTTAACTCTTGAGGGAAGGAGGGAAACATACCTTGTATCTTACCGTAAGACAGCAGGTCAAACATCTGTCTAAGGAAGACTTCTCTTCCTTGCGTCAGCTCTGCCGCGCAGCCAAGAATCTCACCAAT
>JAFOIR010000137.1 GCA_017420625.1 Bacillota bacterium | reverse complement strand
GCCTGGTGATCCAGGCATGCCTATGGGAGAAGAAACCAGTTTGTTTGTGCTTACCGCTGAAAAAATGTCGTTAGATGAACTGGCTCAGTTGGAGGCTAAGTTTACAGCTCAACAGATTCAAAAAGAAATACTGTCTGGAAGAAAACTAGGAGATATCGTTATTTTGATGCGTTCGACGACTGTCGGTGAGTATTATCTGCAAGAACTCAAAAAACTTGGAATTGCCTGTATCAGTGACAGAAGTGAAAACTTTTATGATACCAGAGAGATTCAGACTATCGTCAACCTACTCAAGATCATCGACAATCCCAGACAGGATATTCCTCTTTTGGGTGTATTACTTTCTGCGATCGCTGGCTTTACAGAGGAAGATCTCGGCATACTTCGGATGACCAATCCGGAAGGAGATCTGTATGAAGCCATGCTGACCTATCCGGAAAAGGGAACCAATCAACTTCTATTAAACAAAGTGGAAGTTTTTCTTCATTCTCTGACAGAATGGAGGAAAAACGCAAAAATACTGGGAATCCGAGACCTGTTGTGGTATCTGTATCGCAGTACCGGTATTTATTTATATTTCCTCTCTACAGAGCGCGGAAGAGAACGATCTGCCAATCTGGACCTGTTGATTCGAAAGGCCGATGCTTTTGAGAATGGAACATTCCACGGACTTTATGCATTTTTGCAATATATTGAACAACTGAATAAAAATCGGCAGGAAGAAGCGGAGGCGAAGATCATTGAAACCAGTACACAAACAGTACGGCTTCTGACTATCCACAAGAGTAAAGGACTTGAATTTCCTGTCGTTTACGTAGCAGGTCTGGGACGCTCATTTAACCTGAAAGATATCAAAGGTTCCTGTCAGATGCATTCCCGCTTGGGCTTGGGTTTTCCATTAGCAGATCCTCGAAATCTTGTTCAGATGGATTCCATTTTCAATCAGATGATTCGAAGCGAAAAGAAAAAGGAGATGATGGCTGAAGAGCTGCGCCTTTTATATGTTGCAATGACAAGAGCTATGGAAAAACTGGTTCTTATTGGCTCAGCAAAAGGTGATTTTTCTACTGCTTCAGATACTGGCGAGGAAGATGAATCAGATAAAACAGCCAGGATTCTCTCAGCCGATAGTTTTCTTTCCCTTCTTCAGTATCTCATTCAGAAACAAGGGCCCGGACCTATCCAGGTTACTGTGAGAAATCTGGATGATGAGCAAGAGCAAGATACTCAGAATATCCTTCATATATCGCCATCATCAGAATCTGCCCCGGTGGAAACGATCACAGAAGATCTTTCCGAAAAACTCGACTATCATTATCCATATCTGGTACTGGGCAGAACACCACAGTTAATCTCTGTTTCGTCCGTTAAAGAAGAGGCACTGGATGAAATAGAAGAGGTTACCGGCCCATCAGAAGCAGCTGAATTTGAGTATTCTGAAGGAAGAATGTCACCCAGTGAACGAGGCACATTATTTCATACGATTGCTGCAATGGCAGATCCTGCGCTGCTAGAAGAAGGCCAAGTATTAAAAGCAATGGAAGATCTGGCGAAGCAAGGAATCATCAAAAGGGAAAATATAAACGATATCCCTCTTGGTTGGCTTTCAAAATGGGCGGGAAGCGATCTGTTTCGAAGAATGCGTCAATCAAAAGAAGTGTATCATGAGGAACCTTTTGTCATGTCAGTTCCGATCCATGAAATAAAAACCATTTCTTCGATTGCAAAGGATATTCCCGATACCGAAGAAAAAGAGATCATGATCCAGGGTATCATCGATCTGTTCTTCAGAGAAGAAGATGGTTTTGTGCTGGTGGATTATAAAACTGATAAAGTGCTCGATGAAGGTAAGATCCACGGGTATGGCGTACAGCTTAGCCTGTATCAGCGAGCAATCGAAAGAGCAACAGGTGTTCCTGTTAAAGAAAAGAAACTGTTTGCCGTCCGAAAGGGAGAGGAAATTCCATGCTGACAAGAGAACAGGAAATGGCCAGAGACCATCTTTTCGGGCCATGTCTTGTAACAGCCGGCCCTGGTTCCGGAAAAACTCGTGTACTGACAGAAAGGATCATACATCTTCTGCAGTATACATCTCCAGACCGTATTTGTGTTATTACTTTCACAAGAGCCGCTGCAGAACAAATGAAAAAAAGGTTTCAGGCATCGACAGACCAGAAGACAGCAGAAGAAGTTACATTCGGCACTTTTCATTCCGTGTTTTATCGATGGCTTCTAAGCTGGCATGTTGTTGATTCAAAATCTGAGATTCTAGACCGGGACAATCAGGAAGTCCCGGCTTTTTTATTGGGACAGTGGGACGCAGAGGCATACAGAAACTGGAAAAAAGAACATCATTATATCGATTTCGATGATATCATTGACCTGACTGAAGAAGCACTTTCTTATCATCATCCCGATCAGATGTACGATTTTTTTCTGATTGATGAGTTTCAGGATATTGATCAGAAGCAATATGAAGTCGTACGAAAAATGGTTGGGAAAACTGCCAATCTGTTTGTTGTTGGTGATGAGGACCAATCGATCTATGGATTTCGAGGTTCTTTTTCTTCTGTCATGATGCAGTTTTTAAAGGACTATCCCAAGGCCAGTCATCTTTTTCTTTCTGTCAATTTTCGATGCTCACAGGAAATCACCAAAAGAAGCGTACAGTTGATATCTCATAATCAGCAGCGATATGACAAAAATCTGCGATCCGCCAGTGGGGATCATACGCCGATGCGTATTCATAGTTACAAAACAACCCTGGATGAATTAAGAAATGCTGCCAGAAGAATACGTCATCTTCATATCATGGGCAAAGTCTCCTATTCAGATATTGCTGTACTTTCAAGAACCGGAAGAGAAGCAGATATGATGATCCAGGCACTTCGTGAAGCCGGTATCCCTTATAAGAACAAGATCCGATCTTCCGAGTTTATCCATCGACAGTTTCTTGACATTGGTCAGGACATAGAATGGATTATAAATGCAGAAAAGGATTCGGTGAAAGAGGAAAATATTCGAAAAATGGAACGATACTTTCCTATCGTTCGTCAGATGAACCGACCGGATCTCAGATCGGATGAAATAATCGAAAAGGAGCAGCTGGAAAGACTGTTTAAACGAATGAATTCCGGATCAGAGAAGAAAAAGGCAATGGATCTTATCTGGAATTCTGCCTATATATACTTTTTGATGGATCGGATGAAAAAGAATGGACTGCCATTCTATTATCCTTTACTTCAGTTTTGCAGGCTGGACAAAGAAGAAAAAAGTGGAGTCTTTGTCAATACACTCCATCAGTCTAAAGGTCTTGAGTTTTGCGCAGTCTGGATCATAGGAGTTAATGAAGGTTCTCTTCCGCATACTCAATCGTTTGATCTTCCGGAAGCCATGGAGGAAGAAAGACGTCTGTTGTATGTAGGAATGACAAGAGCGAAAAAGTATTTGTCTCTTTCCTTTAGTGAAGAGATGCCTCCATCCCGCTTCTTGTCTGAGATCAATTCCTAAAGTATTGTTATTTTGTGTGGTTTATGGTATAATACAAGATCATATCATCATAAAGAGAAAGACTTCGAGGAGGAGCTATGATAAATCAGAAATTGACAAGGAGACTGCTTTGCAGCTTGATGGTTTTGCTGATAGCTGTATTGATTTCAGGCTGCACGGAAGAAATCAGCCAGGAATCATCCGAGCCTACGATGATCGTTGAAGAACAGCCAGTCTCCGAAAACCAGATACCTGAACAAACCGAATTGATGGGAGTTGATCTGTCCTATAAAACAAAGGAAGAAGCTATCGAGCTATTGAAGAACAAAATTGAAGATACACTTTCCCATACTTATACATTGACAGATGAAGATAAAAAATGGACATACACAGCGAAAGAGCTGGGAGCTTTCTTTGATTATGAATCTGCTGTCGATGAACTTCTTGCTGGTGAATCAGTACCGGAAACAGTTCCGATCAAAGTTGACCCGGTTTCGCTCAATGCAGTTCTGCGTTCATTGATTTCCACAATTGAACAAAAGGGAATTGATGCTACGATGGAGTTCAAGGATGGGGAATTTATTATCACAGACGAGCAGAACGGCCGATCGCTCAATGTGACAAGATCTGCCGAGGAGCTGAATGATTCTCTTGAGTCTGGTGCATTTTTAGATGGTCCTGTCACAGTAAAGCTGACAGTCGATGTTACACCACCGAAAGCGACAGCCGCTTCTCTCAAGGAAGCAACACAAGTGATCGGTGAGTACGAAACCTATTACAACGAATATGAAGAGAGCCGTTCCGTCAATCTGAAAGTAGCTTCAGCCAAAGTAAACGGAACTATTCTGGAACCTGGTGAGATGTTCTCTTTCAATGACGCTACAGCTCCCATGACGGAAGAAGGCGGCTATGAATACGCCAATATTATTTCCGGCGGAGAGTATGTACCTGGTATCGGCGGAGGAGTCTGTCAGGTCTCAACAACACTGTACAATGCCGTTCTTCTGGCTGAGCTGGAAGTCAACGAACGGTGGTGTCATGCCTTCCCGCCCAGCTATTGTCAGATGGGACTGGACAGCACAGTATACGAAGAAGTACTGGATTTCTGCTTTACCAACGATACCGACGCACCGATCTATATTGAGATGTGGTGTGATGACGGTGAATGCGGATGCCGGCTTTATGGGAAAGAGATTCACGATCCTTCAAGGGAAATAGAATTCTATTATGAGATCGTAGGAACGATCGATAAACCGGAACCCAAAAAAGTGGAAGATCCGGAGATGGAAGAAGGGGAAGAAGAGATCATAGAATACGGACATATTGGTTATGTCGTGGAAACCTATAAGACTGTCACTGAAAACGGAAACTCCGTGACAGAATGGTTCTCTGAAAGTATTTATGATAATTCTCCTGACAAAATCAGAGTTGGCACCAAACCAAAGGAAAATTCTGAATCGTCGGCTACGGAAGGAGAGAGCTCAGAAACTACTGAATCTTCTGAGACCAGTGAAAATCCAGACGAAAGCTCTTCGGAAAACACAGAAGAAACCAGTATCGTTGAAGACTCTGGTTCTTCCGAGAATACAGAAGAATCAAGTAGTGAATCAACGGAAGAATCCTCCGGTGAATCTTCGGAGAATGCTGTAGAAGAGCCTTCTGAAGAAAGTTCAGAAGAGATCTTAGAGGAAGATTCAGAATCAGAAGAAGCAGCAGAAGAATGATAGTTGAAGGAGAATGAACGACTTATGATACGCGAGGAATTACTGGAGATACTTGAAAAGGACAGCCGGATTCCTGTACAGGAACTGTCGATCATGCTTGGCGAGAGTGAAGAGGTGATCGAACAGGAAATGAAGGCGATGGAACAGGAGAAGATCATCTGTGGTTATCATACGATGATCAACTGGGATAAGACTAATCAGGAACGGGTTACTGCTCTGATTGAAGTCAAAGTGATTCCTCAGAGAGATGAAGGATTTGACAAGATAGCCAGAAGAATCTATGAATTTGAAGAAGTTTCCAGCGTCTTCCTGATGTCCGGTCCTTTCGACCTGATGGTCATCGTGGAAGGCCGGACGATGAAAGAAGTTGCTCTTTTCGTTCGTGAACGTCTTGCTGTTCTTGAACCAGTCAACGGAACAGCCACCTGTTTTGTCCTGAAGAAATACAAAGACAACGGTATTTTCATGGAATCCCGTAAAAAAGATGAAAGGATGCCTCTTTCCCTGTGAAGAACTATTTAAATCCTGTTGTCTGTGATATCAAACCATCAGGAATCCGCCGTTTTTTCGATATTGCAGCTGAGATGGATGATGTCATTTCTCTGGGTGTTGGAGAACCGGATTTTGATACACCCTGGTCGATCCGTGAAACAGCTATTTATACATTGGAACAGGGGAAAACTGTTTATACTGCCAATGCCGGACTTAAAGAACTTCGTCAGGAGATCGCTACATACAGTGAACGGAAATATCATCTTTCCTATGATCCGATTCACGAGATCCTGGTTACTGTAGGAGGAAGCGAGGCGATCGATCTTTGCCTTCGTGCGATTATAACTCCCGGAGATGAAGTATTGATCCCGGAACCTTCTTATGTTTCCTATATTCCCTGTACTGCGCTCGCAGGAGGCAAACCGGTTACTATTCCGCTTAGAGGCGAAAATGATTTCAAGCTGCGGGCAGAAGATATCGAAAAGCATATCACATCCCGTACCAAGGCTATTGTTTTCCCATTCCCCAACAATCCGACCGGATCAGTCATGACGAAGGAAGACCTTGCTCCATTGGCAGATCTGATCATCCGGCATGATCTTCTGGTTATTTCCGATGAAATTTATGCAGAGTTGACCTATACAGGACAGCCGCATATTTCGATTGCTTCTTTCCCTGGAATGAGGGAACGGACATTAGTCATCAATGGATTCTCGAAGGCATTCTCAATGACCGGGTGGAGACTTGGCTATGCAATGGGACCGGAAGAACTGATCCGCCAGATGACCAAGATTCATCAGTTTGCGATCATGTGTGCACCGACTACCAGTCAGTATGCGGCGGTTCAGGCGCTTAAGAACTGCGATGATAAAGTAGAGAACATGCGCCGTGAATACAACCGCAGACGTCGTTACGTACTCTCCAGGATTCGGGCGATGGGACTTACCTGTTTCGAACCGGAAGGAGCATTCTATGTATTTCCGTCAGTTGCTTCTACTGGAATGACATCCGATGAGTTCTGTTCCAGATTACTGTATGATCAGAAAGTAGCTGTGGTTCCCGGAGATGCGTTCGGAGAACACGGAGAAGGATATATTCGTATCTCCTATGCGTATTCACTGGATGAACTGAAAGCAGCACTGGATCGGATCGAAGTATTTCTGAGGAATCTTAACTCATGAATATCGTCCTGCTGGAGCCGGAGATTCCATCGAATACCGGCAATATAGCCAGAACATGTGTCTGCACGGGCAGCCGGCTTCATCTGATCCGGCCGCTCGGTTTTTCACTGTCTGAGAAAAACCTGAAAAGAGCAGGGATGGATTACTGG
>JAFOIR010000136.1 GCA_017420625.1 Bacillota bacterium | reverse complement strand
GCTTCTGCCGCTGCCTGAAGGTATCATGCGAATGACTGTCGGCAATGGCTTTTTCGGCTGGTATCTGCTGCTGATCATTATCATGCTGATCACCAATGCTATCAGTGCTAAAGGAGCAAAAAAGAGAAAACAGGAATTCAACCTGTATACCATGGGGTTTTCTTCTGCGAAAAAGAAAAAACGCCTTGATGGCGTACTGTGGGGCAAAAGCATTTTGCTGGTTCTGATCCTGATGTTGATGGTCTATGCCGTCGTCTTCGTTTTCCAGAAGCTCTATGATCTGGATCTTCGTATCATCTGGCCGTTCTTCAAAACCTTCAATATGCTTCGTTTTGGTCAGTTCCTGGCTTATTTCTGGATCTTCGCAATATTCTATCTTTTGAACAACAGCAAGATTATGGGTGGTATGAGAACCAAAGGTTCCTATTATACGGGCGCAAAGGGTTTCTTCTCCGACTGGTGGCGAAACCTGTTCGCCATGGCCGGCGGGCTCATTCTCGTCACGTTGATCGAGTATGTTCCTTTCTTCTTAGGGATTGGTCCTGGTGCGGATGTGCTCTTCGGTTCAACCTTCGGAGGTCCGTTCATGTCACTTCTCATTCTGTTTGTTCCTCAGGTCTTTGTTTTCAGTCTATGGTGTACCTACGCCTATCGACGGACCGGTACGGTCATTCCCGGTGCCCTGGTGACTGCGGCTTTGGCCTGCTGGATCGTCACCGGAGGATCGTCATTCCTGTAAATTATTCCAGAAGGAAGCGTAAAAACTATGCCAATGATAATCCCTGTCCGGTCTGTCCATGATGCACCGGTCGCTATCTACAGTGAACTGAATGAAAACCAGTTGTTTCATTATTACGAACCTGACGGCGGTATCTTTATCGCGGAAAGTCTGAATGTCATTGAACGTGCAAGAAATATGGGATGCTTGGCTGAATCCTTTCTTGTCGAGCCAAAATTCGTGAAGGCTGTCGAAGCCTGGTGCAGTGAAGATACACCGATCTATGTTGCAGAGCAAAGCGCCATGTCTGAGCTGGTCGGTTATCATGTCAGCCGTGGAGTCCTGTCGGCCATGAAACGGCCTGTCCTTCCGGACGCTGAAACTATTCTCGAAAATCCATCCATCCGGCGAGTGGCTGTTCTGGAGGCAGTACAGAATCCCACCAACGTCGGCGCTGTCATCCGAAGTGCTGCTGCACTGGGGATCGATGCCGTCTTACTGACGGAAGGCTGTTCGGATCCACTCTACCGCCGGGCAAGCCGTGTCAGTATGGGTACGGTTTTTCAGGTTCCATGGACCTATCTTCCCAAAGATCTAAAGAGCTTCGGTGATGGAACTCTTCCGGGATATCTTCGTTCGTATGGATTCCGCTCCGCAGCTATGGCTTTATCAGATCATTCCATCTGCATCGATGATCCTTCGATCGACTTGAGAGAAAGACTGGCTGTCATCCTCGGAACAGAAAGCGATGGTCTGAAAGAGGAGACGATCCTCTCCAGTGATTATGTCGTCCGTATTCCGATGAGTCACGGGGTCGATTCACTGAATGTAGCGGCTGCGAGCGCTGTCGCCTTCTGGCAGCTTCGCAGTCATTGATCTAACATTGTTTTCTCGCAGAAATGAAAAGAACCCAGGACAGACGTCCTGGGTTCTTCGCGTTATTCATCTGTAAGAAATGAATTACTCGTTTTTGAATTTCTTTCTTGCTACATAGCTGGTATGCAGTGCATGATGAGCCTTCGGGCCGCCGAAGCCGTCATACCACTCGGAATACAGCTTCTTGATAGCGGGTGACTCATGAGACATTCTCAGAGTCATGGCTTCGTCCTGATCATACAGGGCTTTTGCACGAACTGCCTTCAGATCCACGGTGTCGCGGACGTACTGAGGCTGGATCGGCTGACCGCCGCCATTGACGCAGCCGCCCGGGCAGCACATGATCTCAATGAAGCCCCAGCCTTCGGGATTGCCCGCTGCCAATTTGTCCATGACGATCTTGGCATTGGAGATACCGGAAGCAACACAAAGCTTCAGTTCCTGACCTCCGACAACAACAGTGGTCTCTTTGATACCAGCAGTACCACGAACCGCTTTGAGTTCCAGAGGCTCATTAGCGCCGTTCAGCCATGCATTGGCAGTACGGCAGGCAGCTTCCATAACACCGCCGGTAGCACCGAAGATGACAGCAGCACCAGTGTCATCACCCAGCGGATCATCGAACTCTTCGTCCGGAAGCGCGGTGAATTTCAGGCCGGCACGCATGATCATGCGGGAAAGCTCACGAGTCGTCAGCGCGACATCGACATCCGGATAACCGGAAGCAGACTGATCGTCACGGCCGACTTCGAACTTCTTGGCGGTACAGGGCATGATGGAGACACTGAAAATGTCCTTGGGATCGATGCCCATCTTCTCAGCAAAGTAGGTCTTGATGACCGCACCGGTCATCTGCTGAGGAGACTTGCAGCTGGACAGATGTCCGAGCAGCTGAGGATAGTAAAGCTCTGCAAATTTGACCCAGCCAGGGCTGCAGGAGGTGATCATCGGCAGGGTTCCGCCGTTTTTGATCCGCTCTACCAGCTCATTGGCTTCTTCAACGATGGTAAGGTCAGCACCCATGTTGGTGTCGAAAACCTTGTCAAAGCCAAGGCGGCGAAGTGCAGCAACCATCTTGCCTTCCACGTTGGAACCGATCGGCATGCCGAAGCACTCACCAAGGGTAGCACGTACAGAAGGTGCAGTCTGAACAACGACATACTTGGAAGGATCAGCCAGGGCTGCCCAAACCTTGTCGGTGTCATCTTTCTCAGTCAGAGCACCGGTCGGGCAAACGACGGTACACTGTCCGCAGGAAACGCAGGGAACATCGTTCAGCTTCAGACCGAAGGGAACGTCGATGTTGGTGTCGATACCACGAAGGTTTGCACCGATGACGCCGACGTACTGCTCATTACAGGCAGCGACACAGCGGCGGCAAAGGATACATTTGTTGTTGTTTCTTACCAGATGAGCGGTTGTTGTATCCAGCTCATAAACCGGTTTGAATCCCCCGAACGCATTCTCATCTACACCATATTCCAGGCAGAGCTTCTGCAGTTCGCAGTTGGTGGAACGCGGACAGCTAAGGCACTGTTTGTCATGGGTGGAAAGGATGAGTTCCAGAGTCGTCTTGCGGGCTTTCTGAACCTTGGCAGTGTTGGTGGAGATCTCCATGCCTTCCGCTACGGGATAGACACAGGCGGTAACCAGACCACGGGTTCCGGTCGCTTCGACGATACAGATACGGCAGGCGCCGATCTCATTCTTTTCTTTCATAAAGCAGAGGGTCGGGATCTCGACTCCTGCAGCGCGGGCAGCCTCAAGGATTGTGGAGCCCTTCGGTACGCTGACAGCAATACCGTTAACTTTTACATTTACCATTTCCATTCGTTTCAAGGCCCCTTTCTCACTTTTTGCTGATGGCTTTGAACTTACAGTTCGCCATACATGCGCCGCACTTGATACACTTATCTGCGTTGATCTTGTAAGACGGCAGTTTATGTCCGGGAGCTACATAATCGGTCTTGACGATTGTGTTCACCGGGCAGTTGCGTGCGCACATGCCGCAGCCGATACATTTGTCTTGGTCGATGGTGAAGGTCAGAAGGTCTTTACATACGCCGGCCGGGCACTTCTTGTCGACAACATGAGCGATATACTCGTCGCGGAAGAAACGAAGAGTTGCCAGAACCGGGTTGGGTGCTGTCTGTCCCAGACCGCACAGAGAGTTGGTCTTGATGTACTGAGCCAGTTCCTCCAGACGATCGATGTCTTCCAGGGTGCCCTTTCCGGCAATGATCTTGTCCAGGATCTCCAGCATACGCTTGGTACCTACACGGCAGGGAGTACATTTACCGCAGGACTCGTCAACGGTGAAGTCAAGGAAGAATCTGGCCATATCAACCATACAGTTGTCTTCGTCCATGACGATCATACCGCCGGAACCCATCATACAGCCGATAGCTGTCAGGTTGTCGTAATCCACTTCGGTATCGATCAGGCTGGCAGGAATACATCCGCCGGAAGGACCGCCGGTCTGAACTGCCTTGAATTTCTTGCCGTTCGGGATACCGCCGCCGATATCATAGATGATATGCTCAAGCTTGGTGCCCATGGGGATCTCGACCAGACCGGTGTGGTTGATCTTGCCGCCCAGAGCGAAAACCTTGGTACCTTTGGAGCGCTCGGTACCCATGGAAGCGAACCAGTCAGCGCCGCGAAGGATGATCTGAGGAATGTTTGCAAAGGTTTCTACGTTGTTCTCAACGGTGGGAGAACCATACAGACCTTTGACAGCGGGGAACGGAGGTCTCGGACGAGGCTCACCGCGGTTGCCCTCGATAGAGGTCATCAGCGCAGTTTCCTCACCGCAGACGAACGCACCGGCGCCCAGACGGATGGTCAGATCAAAATCGAAACCGGATCCGAAAATATTTTTGCCAAGCAGTCCATATTCTCTGGCCTGCGCAATAGCGATGGTAAGACGTTTAACAGCAATCGGATACTCTGCACGAACATAGACATAACCTTTGGTTGCGCCTACAGCATATCCGCAGATAGCCATAGCTTCGATGATCGCATGGGGATCACCTTCCAGAACGGAACGATCCATGAATGCACCGGGGTCACCTTCGTCAGCGTTGCAGACGACATATTTCTGAGGTGCCTTGTTGGGTGCGCACAGAGACCATTTGCGGCCGGTCGGGAATCCGCCGCCTCCACGGCCGCGAAGACCGGATTTGGAGACTTCTTCAATAACCTGTTCCGGAGTCATTTCGGTCAGAACTTTACCAAGTGCGGCATAACCGTCCATGGCAATATATTCATCGATATTCTCAGGATCGATAACACCGCAGTTTCTCAGAACGACACGTTCCTGAGTTTTGTAGAATGCGGTGTCAGAAAGAGCAACATTACCGATATCATCAGGCTTGACTGCACCGTGATCATCATAGACGAGACGCTCAACGCGGCGGCCTTTCAGCAGGTGCTCGGAAACGATTTCATCTACATCATCCGCAGAAACACGGCTGTAGAAAGTGCCGTCGGGATAGATGATAACGACAGGACCGAGTGCGCACAGGCCGAAGCAACCGGTACGGACCAGTTTGATCTCTTCAGTCAGGTCGTATTTCTCCAGAGCTTTTTCAAACTCTGTCTGGATGGACATAGAACCGGAAGATGTACAGCCGGTACCGCCACAGATCAGGACTTGTGAACGAATCATTAATTGTTACCTCCCTTTATGCTTGTGCAGCGCCGATGGTGTATTCAGCGACAACTTTGCCGCCCTTCAGATGCTCCTCGACAACGCGTTTTGCCTTTTCGGGGTTCATCTTGACGTAAGTCGTCTTTTCCTTGCCGGCTTCAAAAACCTCAACAACGGGCTCGTACTGGCAGATACCGATGCATCCGGTCTGGGTAACAGAGACCTTATCGGAAAGGTTTTCCTCTGCAACATCCTTGACCAGTTCATTGAGCACCGGACGAGCACCTGCAGCAATACCGCAGGTTGCCATACCTACCACGACTCTGGTTCCCTCTAACCCGTCGCGCAGAATGACTTTGTCTTTCATTCTGTTTTTGATGGCTTGCAGTTCAGCTAGTGTTTTCATTCGTTTATTCCTTTCTTAATGAATTTAAGTTACACATCGATAGCGGATTCGCTGTATTGCTCCCGAAGGAACGAGTCGATCCACTGTATCACTTCGAAACTGGAAAGCGGAACATCTTCGAGAATCTCCCGGATCTGTCTGGTATCCAGTTCTACTTCACTTCCCGCTTTGGTATGCCGGAACAGGAAATCTGTATCCGGATGTCCCTGGATCAGTGTCGTAATAGAGCTTACGACATCTCCAAGCGGTGTGAAATCTATATGATCGGTATAAAAGGTCGCTGTCACTTTGGTTCCGTGATGCTCCGGATCCATCTCTTTCGTCTTCGATTCGATCGATAGACTGCCGCCTGTCTGTTCGCAGGCGAGTTTCAGAAGCGGTACCCCCATCCCGACCTTTCGGGTCGTTCGGGTCGTGTAGAAAGGATCGATGACGCTTCGGACGATCTCGGGGCTCATGCCGCATCCATCATCCACGATCGACAGAACAAGCTGATTATCTTTCTCATCGATCAGGATCTGTGTCAGGCTGGCACCTGCTTTCACCGAATTTTCGGCGATGTCCAGGATGTTCAGGGAAATCTCTTTCATAGCGACCTCAATTGTTCAAATAATCTTTGCCGCACCAGCTGGCTGGAATATGGCTCATCATCGATATCGAAATAATCGTTCTCTTCTCTGAGCTGATCCAGATAGTGCGCGTCGGAGCTTACCATGATCTTCAGATTCTGCAGGCTGTATTTCTCTATATAGGATTCCTTGTTGGCAGCATCGTTCAGTTCCGCCATTTTAAATCCTATATAATGCGGGAAATCGCCGAGGATCGATATTGCACCGTTTGCCTGCCGGTCGATGTGTGCCGGGTAACAGATGCCCCGGTACTTTTCTACCATGGCAGGTACCTCATCCAGCGAGATCGTTGTCGCATTGATGAGCAGATCCTCTTCCCGTCCAATGATTTCATCGTTCTCGTCCAGAATCAGCTGCTCGCCGAAGACCTCTTCCCGGTTTTTGATCCGGATGCGCCGCTCATCGACTTCGTCGTTGAAGGCAAGCGCTTCCTCCAGTGTTTCGAACAGACACACCACATGAATATCTTCCGCAGTCGTCAGTTCCATTCCGGCTACCGGTACAATTCCGTAACGTCTGGCTGCCTTGAAGAAAGCCGGACAGTTGCGTGAGGAATTGTGATCCGTCAGCGCCATCAGTGTTACCCCGTTGAGCGAAGCCATACCCGCCAGGTTATTGGGAGTATTGTCATTGTCGCCGCAGGGTGACAGGCAGGAGTGAACATGAAAATCGTAATAGTACCTGGTCATTTGAGCAGTCCTGAAAGAATCACCGCGATTTCATAGGCGCTTTTGGGACTGGACAAAACATTAATATCCTTTGCCTCGGCCAGCTCCTTCAGTTCGGAGGCAAGTTCAACGCCTTCTGCCAGAATCACACAGGCGGTATCCGCCAAAGATGCAACTGCGATCACATTGTTATTGGACATAATTGTGATCCAGGCATTGTCCATCTGTGCTCTTCCCATGACCCAGCTCAGAAGATCGCCGATATATACACCGTCGATCTGTCTGGAACCGTCAGGCAGCGCTACGGCCGTAAAGCCGTGTTCAAGCAATCCTTCCACGTTCATTTACGGTCTCTCCTTTCCAAGGATCGGACATTTTTCCACTGTTGCGGTCCCCTTGACGATATCTTCCGCAAAAGCCCGACAGGAGGGAGCTCCGCAGGCGCCGCAGTCGATACCCGGAAGGGTATCCTTGATCTTGTGGATATCTGCCATCATTCTCATGGATTTGACGATACTGTCAGACAGCTTGGCGATCGGTTTATATTCCGGGAGCTCATCAAACAGATACAGCTCAGGGATATACTGTTCTTCCTCAGGCGTGAGGAAGTTCTGTGAAACCGGAAGAAACTGTCTTAAACTCTGAAGTCTTGCTTTCGCAATGAAAGGATTCTGAACGGTCAGAACCCCGCCGACGCATCCGCCCGGACAGGCGTTGAGTTCGATAAACTTCACAGCCGGAATATTTCCGTTTTCGATCTGTTCCAGTACATTGATGACATTTTCGATCCCGTCGGCTGCCAGGTATTCTTCGTTGAAAAGCGCTGTCGCTTCTCCGCCGGAAGATGCCCAGCCAATACCGACCATTCCGGATTCCGTCGAGACCTGTACATCGTTATCCCGTGACATTTCCCCGATAAGCTGGAAATAAACATCACTGATAGCGACAACTTCATCCACCTGTGACTTGTAGTCTGCAAAGCCGTTCTTAACGTAACTGACTTTGGCCGGACAGGGTGAGATAAAGCAGACACCGATCTCTTCCGGTTTGAGCTCCGGATGATTTTTCAAAGCTCTTTCTCTGGCTAATTTAGCCGCCACCTCCATGGGCGGCAGCATATGCATGATATTCTCCTGGAGTGAAGGAAATCGAAGAGCGATCAGCCGGACAATGACCGGACAGGCTGAACTGATGACCGGACGTGCGATCCCTTCCGCCTTCAGATACTGCCTCGTATAGGCAGAAACCAGTTCCGCTGCTTTCGATACTTCGAACACATCGTCGAAACCGATCCTGAGCAGTCCGTCCAGGACAAAGTCGACATCATCGAGGTTGTCGAACTGACCGTAAAGGGAAGGCGCCGGCAGTGCGATCTTATAGCGGAAACGATCCATGGACTGAAGTTTTCCATGAACCGCCTTTTTCGCCTTATTGCTGCAGGTCCGGATACATTCGCCGCAGTCGATGCAGCGCTCCTCATCGATGACGGCATGACCGTCCCGAATACGGATGGCTTCCGTAGGACAGCGTCTTAAGCAGTTGGTACAGCCCGTACACTTTCTCGCATCCAGAAGAACTGAATGTTCATATGAGATATTATCTGCCATACCCATACTCCCATTCATCAGGTCAGATTGACTTTCATGCGAATTGTCGTTCCGACCCCAAGTTCCGTTTCGATCTCGATCGAATCGGTATAACGCTTCATATTGGGCAGACCCATTCCCGCACCAAAGCCAAGGGAACGGATGTTATCGGGCGCTGTGGAATAACCTTCCTGCATCGCCAGATTGATATCTTTGATGCCG
>JAFOIR010000135.1 GCA_017420625.1 Bacillota bacterium | reverse complement strand
GAAGAACAGGGATTTACATTCGATGACGTTCATTCCGTGGGAATCGGATGTCCCGGAGCCATCAATCCGGTGGATGGAATCGTTTACTTCTCCGCGAACTTCGCTGATTTCCGCAACGTAGCGGTCGTTCCGATCATGAAAGAACTGCTGCCTGTTCCGGTCTATATTGAAAATGATGCGAACGTAGCCGGTCTGGGCGAGGCGATGTTCGGTGCAGGCGAAGGACACAAAAATTGTATCACCATTACGATTGGCACGGGCCTTGGCGGCGGCATTATCATCGACGGCAAGATCTTCTCTGGTGCCTTTTTCGGCGGCGGCGAAATGGGCCATCAGGTCATCGTGGCAGATGGCCTTCAGTGCAACTGTGGACGTAAGGGCTGCTGGGAGTGCTACAGCTCTGCAACCGGCATGATTCGTATGGGCAAAAAGTGGGCTATCACCGATCCGAAATCCACGTTGAATGAAGCCGAAGGCGGAAAGCTTTCTCTGCTGAATGCGAAGGACATCTTCGACTGCGCCAATGCTGGTGATGAAGCAGCGAAAAATGCGATCAATGAATATGCACACTATATGGCGCTTGGACTTGGCAACACAATCAACGTATTCCAGCCTGAATACATCATCATTGGCGGCGGCCCCAGCGCACAGAAAGACAAACTGCTGGATCCCATCATGAAAGAATTGGCGACGGAAGTATACGGCGGTTCGACCCGTACCAAGGTCGTTATTGCCAAGCTCGGCAATGATGCCGGCGTGATCGGCGCGGCTATGTTGGGTAAGATTAGCTGAAGCTGTCTCATATGAGTCAACAAAGCCTTCAGAAAAAGCGGCTTTACGCCTTTTCTGAAGGCTTTTTTCTATGACAATTCCGGAAATAGTGAATATTGATGAACTTTTGCTCTTTTACTGATCAAAAATCGGATGAATGACCATGGAGAGGGAGTTGCTTATTCTCCATCAATCAGATTATAATAACTCTATCATCTTGTTTTGAATATTACATGGAGGGGAGGACAGTTTGTGAATTTCTCTTTTGAAATGGATGATCATATCCTGCGAAACAGGCTTTTTCGGGCTATCGGCAGTATTGACGTAGTAGAAAACCTGGCGCTGTCTTCTCTGACAACTTTTCGTATCGGAGGCCCCGCCGATTTTGTCGTCGCGCCGGAAAACGTCAAGGAGCTCACAAAAGCTCTGGATGTTTTAAAAGACATGGACATTCCGTATATCGTGATCGGACGGGGCAGCAATATTCTGGCATCGGACGAAGGTTTCCGCGGCGCTGTCATTCGTCTAAGCACCGATTATTTCCAGCATACCAAAGTGCAGGACAATATCATTACAGCGGAAGCCGGTGTGACACTCACATCTCTTGCAAGAACAGCTCTTTCTCATGGCCTTACCGGTCTGGAATTTGCATCCGGGATTCCGGGTTCTTTAGGCGGAGGTATCTATATGAATGCCGGAGCCTATGGCGGAGAACTGAAAGACGTGATCCAGGAAGTGACGATCGTGGATTATGAAGGCAAGATCCGCCATTTGGATAAGAGTGAGATGGGATTCGGTCACCGCAGCAGTATTCTGCAGCATAAGTCCTGGATCTGTGTCAGTGCGGCTTTGCAGCTGTCTTACGGCGACAAGGACCAGATCGAAGGACGGATGAAAGAATTAAGTGAACAGCGGAAGGCCAAGCAGCCGTTGGAGCTGCCGAGCGCCGGAAGTGTATTTAAACGGCCGGAAGGATATTTTGCCGGTGCACTGATCGAACAGGCCGGGCTGAAGGGCTATACGATCGGAGGAGCACAGGTTTCTGAGAAACACGCCGGGTTTATCGTGAACCGCGGCGGAGCGACATGCAAAGATGTCGTTATGTTGATCCGGCATATTCAGAAAACAGTGAAGGAGAAGTTTGGCGTTCAGCTGGAAACGGAAATCCGGTATCTGACGCCAGATGGTCTGGACAGGATCGGATGAGTTTTTCCACGAGGGTCAAGGATGAACTCAGTCTCCATATGAGTAAGGCACGGCACTGTCAGATAGCGGAGCTGGCTGCTATTCTTGCTGACGGAGCAAGGATCAGCCTGAGCGAGTGGCAGATCGATGTTTTGAGTGATCATAAGGCGCTGGTGCTGAAAACAGAATCGCTTCTTAGTGAGCTGTTTCATATGAGACCGATGGTTTGCCGCAGGATCGGAATGGGTGGTCTTCGCGTACGCGGATATCAGCTGAAGATTCTGGGTGAGACAAATGTCAGAAGGATCCTTCGGGAATGTGGTTTTCTGGAGGATATGGCTTCCTGTCAGCCGGGAATGCTTTTTATGCCGGATCGGATGCTGCAAAGGTCCTGCTGCCGGCGTGCGTACTTAAGAGGCGCATTTCTTGCATGTGGGTCGATCAATGATCCAACCAAGAATTACCATATAGAATTTCTGTGTGATCAGGCCCGGGAGGCTGAAAGACTGAAAGAGATGCTTTCTTCTTTTGATGTGGATCCCGGAATCCTGGAACGGACAAGGCGTGGAACCAAGCGGGTAACCAATGTTCTGTACCTGAAGGATTCGGAACAGATCGTCGATGTGCTTCGAATCATCAAGGCGCCGCTTTCGCTCATGGAGCTGGAAAATGTCCGGGTGGAAAAAGATGTGAAGAATCACATTCAGCGCCGTGTGAACTGTGAAGCCGCGAATATCAATAAAATCGTTGGTGCATCAGTTCGTCAGACAGATGCGATTCGCTTTCTAATGGAACAGGGCGTCTTTGCGACGCTTCCGGAAGAGCTGATCGAAATGGCCAATCTTCGGATGGAATACCCGGATATGGGACTGAAGGAGCTTGGCACGCTGATTGATCCCCCAATCAGCAAATCCGGTGTCAATCACCGATTGAAAAAAATTGTCCAATTCTCAGAAGAACTTAAAGAGAGGAAAGAACAAACATGCAAGTAACACAGGTGACTGTCACAAACGCCGATGATCGTGAATTTGAACTTGCTACGCTGGTCGTCCAGACAGCCAGTCAGTTCGGAAGCAGTATCCATGTGAGCATTGACGGGAAGACAGTCAATGCGAAAAGCATCATGGGTATGACCTATCTGGCCCTGACGGATGATGACATCGTTCAGATCATGGCAGAAGGTTCCGACGAAGAAGCTGCTTTGAACGCATTAACTAATCTGCTGGAGAAATAAAGATACGATGGAACTTGGTTTCCTGTTCTTTTTTAACAGCATTCTGCTCGGGATTGGCCTTGCAATGGACGCGTTTTCCGTTTCACTGGCTGACGGTCTTGCAGAACCCCAAATGAAAAACTCCCGGATGATTTTCATCTCGGGAGTTTATGCTGGCTTTCAGTTTCTGATGCCGGTGATCGGTTGGGTCTTTGTCAGCAAAGCAGCACAGGCTTTTCGTGTATCAGAGAGGTTTATTCCCTGGATATCTCTGGGGCTTCTTGGCTATATCGGAGGCAAGATGATTCTCGAAGGAATTCGGGAACTTCGAAACAAAACACCCGAGCAAATGCAGGAAGAGCCGCGAACGGCGCATACTCTGGGAACCCTGATTCTTCAGGGGATCGCTACTTCGATCGATGCGCTTTCTGTCGGTTTTACCATCGCAGAGTATCCAACGAATGCAGCACTCACCGCATCGGGACTGATCGGTATCGTGACCTGGGTCATTTGTTTCTTCGGATTGATGATCGGAAAGAAAGTGGGAATGAAATATTCCCGCCAGGCAACGCTTGCCGGCGGGATCATTCTGGTCGCGATCGGAATCGAGATCTTTGTCAAAAGAATGTTTTTCTAAACAGGATTATAAGACTTCCTTCAGAATTCTCTCCGCATTGGCGTGAGAGAATTTTTCTATGTCATCATCGGAAAAACCGCGGTTTTGAAGCTCGCGATAGAGCTTTTCAAAGTCGAGAGGAGAGGCAACTTCCAGTTCGCCGCTGATTCCATCGAAGTCAGAGCCCAGAGCAATGATATCGATACCGTCGATCTTCACCAGGTGCTGGATATGATCACAGATCCGGGTGACGGAACTGAGCTTATCATGAATGCCATAGCCGACAAATTCAGGCGCAAAGTTGATGCCCACGATTCCGCCTTTTTCAGCCAGAGCGCGGATCATAGGATCCGTGAGGTTACGGGTATGAGGTGTCAAAGCACGGCAGCAGGAATGAGAAGCAATGAAAGGTTTGCGGGAGATCTCGGCCACATCCCAGAAACCTCCGTCGGAAAGATGAGAAACGTCGATGATAATGCCAAGCTGATTCATCTGCTGGATCGCTTCCTTGCCAAAGGAGGTCAGGCCTTTCTGCATGACTTCACTGTCCTGGGAATTGGGATAGCCAAAGCAGTTGGCAAAATTCCAGGTAAGCGTGATCAGGCGGTAGCCCAGCGTATAGTATTTCTGGAGATTATCAAATTTCCAATCGATCATACGTCCGTCTTCAAAGGTTAGAAAAGCGCTCATCAGGCCTTTTTCACGGTTCTTCTGATAATCCTGATAATTCTTGGCGAAAGCGATCAGATCTGAATGACGTGTAATGGTTCCCATCAGACCTGCATAGAGCTTCTGACGGAATTCTTCATCGGAAAGACCATTCATCCAGTCCGGATGCGGCATGAAGGTAGCAAAAAACTGAGCACCGCAGTCGGCCTTTTTCATGCGGACAAGATCGACAGACTTGTCATTCTGATAGAGTGCATCGGCTTCTGTCTCCGGTTTGGCGAACATCAGGAGCGTATCGCAGTGAAGATCAATATAATGCATGGAAAACCTCACAGATAATTAAGATAGATGCCTTGATAGGACTTTCTATTTATTGTAACATCACCGTTTGATGCACGCAATAAGGCAGATGCCAGATTTTTTCAGCGATCGCCAAAAAAACTGGTTGACACTATTTTGGTTTTATGGTATTATACCATCTGTTCCCATGATGCGTCTGCTACGCGATGGAACACATGCGGATGTGGCGGAATTGGCAGACGCGCTAGATTCAGGTTCTAGTGATCGCAAGGTCATGCAGGTTCAAGTCCTGTCATCCGCATAAACTAAGGCTTTGGAGCTTCCAAGGCCTTTTTTCTTTGCTTCTTGAGTTCGCTAGATTTTTCGAGCTGAAAAATCTAACGAATAGGAGACCGAACAGCTGATCAGAAGCAGGTGAAAGCACCGTCGATCACAAAGTCTGACCCGGTGGTGAAGGTCGAAGTATCACCAGCAAGATAGACACAGATGGATTCGAGCTCCTGCGGTCTGCCAAGACGTCCCATTGGTGCGAGCTCATTCCATTTGGCGATCAGCGGTTTCAGGGTCTCGGAAGAGAGCGTCAGATCGGTGCCGATATATCCGGGAGAGATGCTGTTGACACGAACACCGGATTTGGCCCATTCAATAGCAAGGGACTTCGTAAGCTGGATCACACCGGCCTTGGAAGCATTATAAGCACATTGAGGCTGGGGAACATTGACGATGTGCGCTGACATGGAAGCTGTATTGATGATAGAGCCGCCGCCATGGGCAAGCATGTATTTGCCTGCGATCGTGTCGGTCAGGAACACACTGTCCAGATTGACAGATAGGTTCTTCTTCCACTGGGCATAGGTCATTTCTACTGCCGGTGCATTGATGCAGATCCCGGCATTGGCATGGCAAAAATTCAAACCACCCAATTCTTCGACAACCTGATCAACCATCTTCTGTACCTGCTCCTCATCCGTCACATCACACTCTATGGCGATGATTCTGCGTCCGGTTACAGCAGCGATCTCAACCGCAGTCTTTTGTGCAGTTTCAAAATCGATATCTACGATCGCTACATCTGCACCGGCTTCCGCGAAAGCAGTAGCTGTGCATTTGCCGATCCCTCTTGCACCACCGGTAACAAACCCTTTTTTGCCGTCAAGCCTCATTCTTTCGATAATTCCCATGGACTATACCTCCTTATATTTTTTCAGTCATCTCCGGTATGGAAGCCCTTTTCTTCTTCCTTCTGGATCTCAGTGTTCCAGGAGAGCATGGGGGCAATATCCTTACCGTGGAAGACACGATCTTTGTAGTTTTTCACGATCGCAGCAACGGTACCGGAACAGGCGAGAACGCCGATCAGGTTGGGGAGCGCCATGAGACCGTTGAAGGTATCGGAAATATCCCAGGCCAGCGAGGAAGTCATCTGAGCGCCAAGCAGGATGCAGAGAATGAAAACCACGCGGTAGACGATGGTACTCTTGGTACCCAGCAGGTATTCCCAGCTCTTGGTGCCGTAGTGACTCCAGCCAAGGCAGGTGGAAAAAGCAAAAAGTATGAGTGCCAGGGTAACGAAGATGCTGCCGGCATTGCCGAAAACGGCGGAGAAGCACTGGCTGGTCAGAGCACTGGCAGAAATGGTGGTGTCGACCATCTGACCGGAAGCAAAATCGACATATCCACTGGTGAGGATCGCGAGTGCAGTCAGCGTACAGATGATGATCGTATCCGCAAAGACTTCGAAAATGCCCCAGATACCCTGGGTGACAGGCTCACGGACGTTGGAGTTAGAGTGTACCATAACGGAGGAACCAAGGCCGGCCTCGTTGGAGAATACGCCTCGTTTGAGGCCCCATTTGATAACCGTACCGATGGTGCCGCCGGCAATCGCACGGCCGGTGAAAGCAAATTTGAAGATAGATCCAAGAGCAGGAAGGATCATGCCAGGTTTCCAGAAAATCAGCACAATGGCACCAACAATATACAGGATAGACATGAAAGGAACCAGTTTTTCTGCCGTCTCAGCGATACGTTTCAGGCCTCCGACGATGACCAGTGCGGCGATGACCATCAGCACAAAGCCGGTAATGAGGTTGATGGTGGAAAAACTGCCAAGCTTGCCGTCGGCAACACCAATGTTGGTCAGGGTGTTGTTTACATTGGTAACGATCGAGTTGATCTGGGAAAGGTTGCCGATACCAAAGGAGGCCAGCACAGCAAAGATGGCAAATAGGGTAGCCAGAATACTTCCGACCGCTTTAAGGCCTTTCTTCCCGCCCAGTCCGTCTTTCAGATAGTACATGGCACCGCCGGACCATTCTCCGTTTGCATTGCGGCGGCGGTAGAAGATACCCAGTACATTCTCTGAGAAGTTTGTCATCAGGCCGAGGATAGCCGCGATCCACATCCAGAAGATAGCACCGGGACCGCCGGAAACGATGGCGGTAGCAACACCGACGATATTGCCTGTTCCAACGGTAGCCGCCATAGCCGTACACAGACTCTGGAACTGAGAAATGCTCTTCTTATCATCAGAGTGAAGGACATCCTTGCGTTTGAATACACTGCCGATGGAATGCTGCCACCAATAGCGAAAATGCGTGAACTGGAATCCGCCGGTGATGACCGTCATGATGAGTCCGACACCCAGAATAGCAAAGAGCATAGCGGTCCATACGAAGGAGTTAACGCTGTCGTTGACCTTGGCAACGGAATCGGCAAAACTGCTTTCTTCTGCAGCCAGTGCAGGAAAAGCAAAAAAGATTACCGCAGTGATTGTCAGGAGAAGGACGCTGAGCAGCTTCTTATGTTTCATCATAAAACCTCCAAGAACAAAAGAACGGAATGGAAATACCGGTCTCGAATTAAATATTATTCATTATAATGCATAAATATCCAAAATGTGTGCTAAAATCATGCTTTTTATTCGGCTGCAGAAGTGCACAATATACAAATATGATTCTTGACTATTGGTGTGATGAGGTATAGGATAGAAGAAGATGTGCACTGATCATGCTTCTGGCATAGATGCACAGTATAACAGGAGGCTAAATAGATGACTCTTCAGGATTTCTTAGGAACAGCGCAAAATCAAAACATGATCGTTGCCGGAGGACTTGCTTTTGGTGAATTTCAGGCTTACCCGGTCACTCTGAGACCGAATGCAAAGGGGAATGCACCTGATTCGGAAATCAGAAGTGTAACCGCTTTCTTTAAAATCGAAGGAAAGATTCCGAATTCTTCCTTTAAGGAACTTCGCAAGAGCTTGAAACCTTACGGCTATCTGAGCTATCAGGGTGCTGATTATACGACAGTACTATTTACCTGCAGCGGTGGCGGTGTTGATCTGTGGAGCAGACTGGGTATGGCTCTTACACAGCTGACCAACGCCTTCCGGATGAACGGAGTAGGCGTTCCTCAGACCTGTGCGATCTGCAAACAGCCCGGATGTGATTCCCTTGCCTATGTGGCCGGATATGCCCCGGTCCATGCTTACTGTGTTGAAAATCAGTCCTATCAGACTTTTGCTTCTACTGAGAATAATCGCCTGAACGGGAACTATGCTCTAGGTACTATCGGTGCAATCATTGGCGCGCTTATAGGTTCCATTCCGACCATCCTTCTGATCCTTCTGATCAACCGGATCTCGGCCTGGCTGTATGCTTTAATTCCGCTGGCTGCCTACTTTGGCTACAAGCTGCTGAAAGGGAAGATGACCAAAGGCGTTGTGATTCCTGTTGTGATCATCTCTTCGCTTCTGATGGTAATTGTTGTGGAACTGACGGTCGTCTTTATTACCGTTGGACGAGAGTACGGATGGATGGGAGTCGGTGAATTCCTATCGCTCTATTTCAGCGTCATGAGCTTCGGAGATATTCTTGCCGATACAGCCATGCCGCTGGTCTTCACCGGTATCGGTATCTTCATCAGTTGGGATCAGATCCGCCGCTCGAATGTGGAGATCGATGCCAATGCGGAACTGACGCTCAAGAGCCTGTTCAGAAAGAATATGCAGAG
>JAFOIR010000134.1 GCA_017420625.1 Bacillota bacterium | reverse complement strand
CCCTCATCCCGGATGAATTCCTTGTCCTTATTGCGGACTTCCAGCGTCACGGTTTTGGGCGGAACACCCAGACAAATGCAGAGGATCCGATAGATCGTCTCCATCTGTTCATCCTTCATAGCCCGAAGTTCTTCCTCCGAAGCACCGTCTTTATAGGCTTTCCTCAGACGGCACGCATATTCCCGGAGTTTTTCCGTCATGATGGATGTCATCTCACGGGTGGCGGAAGAGGAGAAAGTCTCCGGCATGGAAGCTTTCGGAACAACACCGTATTTGGCGATCAGACTGCAGATCATGTCCCACTGCCCGCCGTCGCCCAAGGGACTCGAAACAAGCCAGGCGATTAATCTTCCGCTGGTGGGCTCATCCAGGGTTTCCAGGATGTTCTCGAGGAAATAATTGGCTTTTTCCAGTTTGTCATAGAAAAGGGTATAATTCTGGGACAGCTCGAACGTATCCAGATTCAGCTTTTTCATAATCTCAAAGCGCATGGTATTGAGCGCCGCGAACATCCAGCAGCGTCCGCTTGATTTCTGGTTCGTGATATCTCCCTGATCGATCTTCAGAGAAAACTGATGAAGATCAGTCCTGAAAGCCTCGGGGCGTTTGGCATTCGCCAGGACACCGGTACCGGTCACGGCATTCATCGCGACTTTATTGGCGCGATCCTCGGCAAATCTCTTTTCCATTTTTTGAAGCTGTTCATAGGTAATTGCTTGCTGCATGATCATTCCTCCTGGATTAGAATTTTACGGGATAGGGATACTGGATTCTCTGACGGATGTCTTCAGCTTTTTCCGCGCCTTCCAGCTGGGCGAGCAGGGTAAGTGCAAAGGGGATCGTACAGCCCATGCCCTTGCCGGTAATAAACCTTCCTTCAACGTTTACCGGCGCTCCTGTATATTCCGCGCCGAGAAGATGCTGTTCAAAACCCGGGAAACAGGTCGCTCTTTGGCCTTCCAGCAAATGAAGGTCTCCCAGAATGCTCGGCGCTGCGCAGATGGCAGCCACTTTTTTGGTCTCATCGGCCGCATAGTCTATCAATACTTTTTCTACCAGGGGACTTGCCTTCAGATTCATGGTTCCCTGATGCCCGCCCGGCAGAATGACCATGTCGAAATCCACATAGGAAAGATAGTTTGCCAGGCTGTCTGCTTCAAAGGTAATACCATGGGAAGAATGGATCGTGACCTCATCCTTGATGGACGCAGTAACGACTTCCACTCCACCACGGCGAAGGATGTCCACGGTGATCAAGGCTTCACATTCTTCCAGCCCGTCAGCCAGAAACATTACGACTTTACTCATATTCTTCTTCTCCTGTTCTTCGATTTTATATCACAACTTCAAGTCGTTTCAGATCGATCAACAGCTTATCTACATCGTCCAGATAGACGATGCCGCTCATTCCACAGCTGATGGCTCCGGCGATGTTGGCGCTGTTGTCATCAATAAATACGGATTCTTCTGCCTTCAGTCCGAATTCCCGGAGCATCGCATGATAGATCTCAAGATCCGGTTTGAGCATCCTGTGTTCCGCAGAAACAAAGATACCGTCCATCGCTTTAAATGCAGGGATCTTATCTTCATATGCTCGAAACAGAGTGCTCGCATTCGTCAGAAGATAACAGCGATAGCCTGCTTCTTTCAGGGCTTTCGGAAGAAACTGGATCTTTTCTTCCGGCCGGACCAGGTCTCTCGGATGATCCATCACATATCGGATCTCTTCCTTAAGCTTAGGGATTTCTTCCTCTTTGACCGGATAGAATCCCTCCTGAACATGATAGGCAAGTCTATCCTCCACCCGGGAAATTGCCTCGGGGATCTCGATCCTTCCTGCATCCAGCAGGATCCATTCCGGTGAACGGAAGAGCTCTTCAAAAACTATTTTCTGATGAACCGCTGAAAAGTTCATCTCTTTCAATCTTTCCTTCGGATTCCAGTCCAGAAGGACGTTGCCCATATCAAAGATTACGTTCCTGATCATCTCTATGTGTTTCTCCATATTTATTTCGTTATCTTGAATCCGATCATAAGAATATGGTATACTAACTTTACCTGTTTTTCAAGGATTTTTCTTCTCTTTGACGGAGGACCCAAGCATGGATATTCCTTATGTTCGCAAACTCACGACCCCTGAAGATCAGAAGGATTTTGCGCGGGTCATGGCGACTGCTTTCATCTATTCCTTCGACGGTGAAGCCTATGAGCCAAGGACCCAGCAGCAACTTGCTGAAATCCCGGAGGATCTCTACGGATATGGCCATCCGGTCAGCAGCGGGATGGTCATTCATGCCTATGATGTCTGGTTTGACGGCAGCCTTACCAAAGCGACCGGTGTCGGCGGCGTTGCCTCTTTGCCGGAAGCCCGCGGAAATGGTGGAATCCGCAAGATCTTCGAGACTCTTCTGCCGGACTGGTACCGGGACGGCATTACTTTTTCGATGCTCTATCCTTTCTCCCATGAATTTTACCGCAAATTCGGTTACGAGCAGGTTCAGAAGCGTCATATCTACCGTCTGCCTATCAAGTCACTTTGCGCTTTACCCCAGGATCGGTCTGCCCGCGTCGTGACCGATTATCATGAGCTCGAAACGATGTGTGAGATCTTCGGTCAGAAGAACAATCTCTATATCAAGCGAAAGGGCAATCAATGGCACCGGGTCTCTGAAAATCCCTGGAAGGATCTTAACTTCACCTATGCCATCGGAGATGATGCCTTTGCAAGCTTTATCACCAAAAAAGCAGAAAAACCAGGAGAAGGCAATACCATGATCGTTCGGGACGT
>JAFOIR010000133.1 GCA_017420625.1 Bacillota bacterium | reverse complement strand
TGACAGCCTTCCCTTGCTGATCACATAGCTCTGACACCCGATCTTCTTATCCTCGGACTCCAGACGGCAGAGCTCCGGATACTTCTTCGCGAAATCGGCCAATCGCCTTTTGAGTGCGGCATTGAAAGTATAGACACTGTAGGTATTATCGCCCTCACTTGTTAGGATAATCGTCTCTTTCTCATATTTCGTAAGTCTCATACATTACTCGTCCTTTCATTTTAGGCAAACGAAAGCCGCCCCTGTGAAATAAGGACGGCTCAGGCATAAAGTATCAGCGATACTTTTTCGTATTCAGTTTTGCGGTTCAAGACCTGATAAAATTACGCATCCCCATGTTCAACGCAGTGATGGCGGTCACGATCCATTCTCCGGCGACCGGAATCATGAATACAATGAATCCGGCAACAACCATCTTTACTGCCTCAGCTCCGGCGGATAGTCCCATCAGATACGACAGGGCAGCCACCAGAAGGAACAGTCCGGCAAGGACATTGAAGACCGCGGAAGAGAATCCAATGATGAAGGCTCCGAACCACTGAATCACAGTCACGATCAGTATGATCGGAATGACCACCATCTTCAAAAGAAACCGGATAATCCTCATATCGCCACTGCCTCCTTCTCGTCTTTCGCAGCATTCGCCTTGCGGACCACTTCATCGGCATCATATCCGAGCATCCCTTCCGGCATATCTGCTTCCGTTCTGGTAACGAGCCGCATATCATAATACTGGGATCTGGTGTACTTCGCGCTTGTAGCGTCAAGCTCCGCCTTTTGCTTCGCCTTCTTCGCTTCCCTGATCGGCTTGTACTTTTCTTCCCATTTCTGCTGTGAACCGTTGGCCTTCCTGAGCAGGTAGTTCTGATGGAGACGGTCCTTTCTTTCCTCAATCTTCCGGCGTTCCTCTTCCTGAGCGGCGGCCACTTCCGGATCGACAGGCTCCGCAGGCGGGACAAAGTTCCCGATGAAAGAGAAGAAGATATCGACCCGTTGTGTGGTCTGGATGCTTCCCTTGCGGTCACGTTCATAGACCACGATCTTATCGACCAGTTCGTTCAGCATGGCGGCAGTCAGGTTCTCGAAGTCTTGATACTTGTTGATCAGTGCCATGAACTTTTTCGCTTCACTGGTGCCATCGGTGTAACTTGCGATGGAACCGGAAAGCTCGCTGATTTCCTGTTCAAGAGCCGTGCTTTCGCGCTCATATTGGTTACTGAGCATCTGATACCGCTTGTCCGGCAGTTTCCCGAGGATATTGTCCTCATAGATCTTGCAGAGAAGTGTTTCCAGTTCCTGTGCCCTGTGCTGACACTCAGCAAGCCGCTTTTTCTGAGTCTTCACGTCCTGTGTCTGCTGACTGGTAAGCGATTCTTCCACGGTCCGAATGAACTGGCTATTATCTACTTGAATATAATCATGGACTGCCTTCAGCGTGCGGCCAACGGCCTGAAGCAGGTCGTTGCCGTCGATCCTGTGACCAGACTTACACTTCTTTGAAGGATAGTTGCCGCAGGTGAACTTATCGACCCGCTTTCCGTTGTCGGTCCTGTGGCAGTAGAGCTTGCCGCCGCAGTCAGCGCAGTAAACAAGTCCGGTCAGCGGATGAGCGGGGCCCCATCCATTCGGCCATCTGGTCACGTTGCTTCGGATCTTCTGGACCAGATCGAACGTCTCCTGATCGATGATGGCGTCCTGTGTATCCTCAAAGATCACCCAGAGATCGTCGTCCACATAGTGGCTGTGAGAGTCCTTGAAGTGCTTTCTGGTCTTGAAGTTCACGGTATGTCCGAGATACTCGCGGCGTTCCAGAATGCCGACCACAGTCGCGCTTGACCAGTTATAAGGATCTTTGATCTCTCTTCCGCGATGGTTTCCGACTCCGAACTTACTCATATGGATCGCTGGAATCGGGACCTGTTCATTCTTCAGGATCTGTGTGATCTGATAAGGACCAAGTCCTTCCAAAGTCATTTGAAAGATCCTTCGGATGATCTTCGCAGCTTCCTCATCCACAACCCACTGGTTCGGATCGTCCTTACTCTTGAAGTAACCATATGGCGGATTGCTTGCTACGTGCTTGCCGGATCGGCCCTTTGCCTGAAAGACGGACTTGATCTTCTTACTGGTGTCCTTGGCGTACCATTCATTCATGATGTTTCGGAACGGCACAAAGTCATCGTCGCCTTTGGAAGTATCTACGCCGTCATTGATGGCAACGAGCATCACACCCTTCTGACGGAGCATTTCCATAAGCTGACCGACCTGCAGGTAGTCACGGCCCATACGGCTCATGTCCTTAATGCAGATCTGAGAGATGTTGCCTTGCTTGACCTGCTCCATCATGGCAAGAAAGCCAGGGCGGTCGAAGCGAGTGCCGGAGATCCCGTCGTCGGTGAAATGGCGGTAGTTGGTTATGCCATGGTTTCTGGCATATTCTTCGAGCATTTCTTTCTGGTGAGAGATACTGTTGGACTCACCGAGCTGTTCATCATCATGACTCAAACGCTCATACAGAGCCACGTATTTTTGCTGATGTTTCATCGCTTCCTCCTTCCTTCGGCTTAAGCATATTCTCGATAAAGAAGAGAACCGCCTAAGCAGTTACATATCGGCGATTCTCAGGTGATTCGATATGTAATTGATTAGATTGTTCTCCCATAGTAGCGTCACCT
>JAFOIR010000132.1 GCA_017420625.1 Bacillota bacterium | reverse complement strand
TATACCATGCATGATATTTCCTATTGGGGCATGGTACCGGCGCTTTCCTCCAATGCGGATGCCAGAAATCAGTTTACTTCCCGTGCGACACTGTTTGCCGGTATTGGCGGCACGCTCGCATCCGTACTGATCCCCATGCTGACGACCGGATCCATGGCCATCGGTTCTTCTGCGACCATAGCGTATGGACGTATTGCGCTGGCCATTTGTATTCTCGGACCGTTGTTCCTTTTCTTCACGATCTTCGGTGTAAAAGAAAATCGGAACTATGATACGAAAAAGAATGAAAAAGTCAGTCTGAAAAAGGTTGTAAAAACGATTGCCGGAAATGACCAGCTGGTTTGGATCTCGATCTGCTTCCTGATCCAGCAGATCGGTAATGGTATCGTCCTGGGCGGTATCGGTTCCACCTATATTTACTTTGAATTCGGCTATGAAGGTGGTCTTTACTCCCTCTTTACCATGGTCGGTATGTCCGTCACGGCGCTCCTGATGATTTTCTATCCGGCGATCTCACGCAAGCTTCCCAGAAAGAAGCTGATGAGTGTACTGGCGGCGATCGCATCGGTCGGTTATGTGCTGATGCTGCTGCCTGGTCTGGTCATGCCGCAGGGCAATATGCTGAAATTCTATATTGTAACGATCGGCTATATGCTGGCAAACTTCGGTCAGTACGGTTTCTATCTGATCATGATGATTTCCATCATGAATACGGTTGAGTACAGTGAGTATAAGTTCGGTGCCCGGGACGAAGCGATCATCGGTTCGCTGCGCCCGTTCCTGACAAAACTGGCTTCGGCTCTGACAGTCGTTATTACTACCGTGACCTACCTGATTTTCCGTGTCACCAATTATTCCAACCAAATTTCTGAACTCGAAAATCAGGCAGCAGCCGGTACGATCACTGATACTCAGAAGATCAGCCAGATCGCACAGATCCTCTCTAACGTTACATCCGGACAAAGCCGCGGTCTTCTGATCTCCATGACAGTTCTTCCCTTCATCATGATGATCATTTCCTATTTCCTGTACCAGAAGAAGTACAAACTGGATGAAAAGGAATACGATCGGATCTGTGAAGAGATTGCGAAGAAAAAGCAGCAGCAGGAAGCATAAAAGAAATAAAAAACTGGAAGCTCAAATGAGTTTCCAGTTTTTTTCATTGAATGTATCTTCGGCAAAAATCTGAATCAGATTATTTCAGGAAGCCTAAATTGCTGATGATCGGAACTTCGATCGCTTTGCCCTTGCAGACACGGAAGAACATGATGATCTCAAGGACGAAGATGATGACGTTGCAGACACCTGCGAAGATCCAGCCAAGGATCGGGATGATGCAGCAGAAGATCAGGAGAACCTGAACGATCGTGATTTTCACAGCCTGACGTACATGGAAGGTAGTGAAGTCAGATTTCTGAGCTGCCAGAAGAGCGATAATGATGCCGATCGTACCAAGCAGATACGGAGCCATCGCATAGACTTTGTTGTCAGAAATGTCTTTTGCATCGAATTCAGCGGTATGATCCTTCGGATCGACTGCCGGATAGGGAACCGGAGCCGCGTAAGGGGGCTGCTGCTGATACTGCTGATAAGGCTGCTGCTGATACTGCTGGAACTGCTGATTCTGCTGACCCTGATTTGGATCAAAAGCGGGAGCAGCACCCATCGGAGCACCACACTGCGGGCAGTTCGGTACACCGTCAGCTACATTAGCACCACATTGAGGACAAAATGCCATAGGTAATACCATCCTTTCCTGCAAAGCCTGTACGATCCGAAGTGATACGGCACGGCACTTGGCCTTGCGAACATAATTTAGAATAAAAAAATTATAAAACAGTCCGCCGCAAAAGTAAAGTCTTTTGCGGCGGAATTTATGAATATTTCCTTGTGTTTTCAGGAAATCAGCGCTGAACGCGTCCGGATCCATCTCCGCCGGCCAGTTTTTCAACTTCCGCTACGGAAACGAAGTTGTAGTCGCCTTCGATAGAATGCTTCAGAGCAGAAGCTGCTACAGCGAATTCGACTGCCTGCTGTGTTGTCTTTCCGGAAAGCAGGGCATAGATCAGACCGCCGCCAAAGCTGTCACCGCCGCCGATACGGTCGACGATGCGCAGATGATAGAGTTTGGAGAAGCAGTATTCGTCGGAAGCGACATCGTACAGCATCGCACTCCAGTCATTGTCAGAAGCAGAGATGCTTTCACGAAGTGTAATCGCAACTTTTTCAAAGTGGAACTTCTCAGCCAGCTGACGGGCGACTGATTTATATCCCTCTTTGTTCAGCTTGCCGCCGGTGATATCGGTGGCTTCTGCTTCGATTCCGAACACGTCTTTGGCATCTTCTTCGTTGGAGATGCAGACGTCAACATACTGACAAAGTTCGGTCATGGCTTCTCTGGCCTGTGCTCTGGTCCAGAGTTTGCCGCGGTAGTTCAGGTCACAGCTGATCTTGACTCCGCGTTCTTTGGCAGCCATACAGGCTTGTTTGCAGGCTTCTACCATATTCGGGCCGAGAGCAGGGGTAATGCCTGTGAAGTGGAACCAATCCACGCCTTCGAAGATCTTATCCCAATCGAAATCGGAAGGAGAGGCTTCTGCGATCGCAGAATGAGCGCGGTCGTAAATACAGACGCTGGCTCGCTGAGAAGCACCCTTTTCATTGAAGTAGATACCTACACGGTCGCCGCCACGGACGATTTTGGAAGTGTCTACACCATACCGGCGAAGAGAGTTGACAGCAGACTGGCCGATGGCATGGGCCGGAAGCTTGGTAACATAAACGGCATCCATCCCGTAGTTGGCCAGGGAAACAGCGACATTGGCTTCACCGCCGCCAAAGGTAAATTCCAGGTTGCTTGCCTGAACGAAACGCTCGTAGTTATAAGGCTGAAGACGAATCATCAGTTCGCCGAAAGTGACTACTTTTGCCATGATATTTCTCCTTTTTTCTTATTATGGAAGATTAACCGCGGATTTCCTTTACGATAGCCGCTGCTTCACGAACCATCTGTTCGATTTCATCAAACTTGCCTGCTTTGATGAGATCACCCTTGACCATCCAGCTGCCGCCACAGGCGATGATTTTGTTGAACGCAAGATAATCACGAACATTTTTTGCATTGATACCGCCAGTCGGCATGAACTTCAGGTTAACATAGGGACCAGCCAATGCTTTGATCATGGGAAGTCCGCCTGCCGGTTCAGCTGGGAAGAACTTTACAACATCAAGACCCAGTTCCATTGCACCTTCGATCTCAGAGGGCGTGCAGACACCAGGTGTCATGGGAACGCCTTTATCCAGCACATATTTGGTAACTTTCGGATTGAAACCGGGACTGACAATAAATTTTGCACCAGCTGCGATGGCACGATCTGCCTGTTCGGTGGTCAGTACAGTACCAGCTCCGACGATCATATCAGGAAATGCTTCGGAAATGCGGCGAATGCCTTCTTCCGCAGCTGCCGTACGAAAAGTTACTTCAGCACAGGGCAGGCCACCTTTGATCAGCGCTTCAGCCAGGGGAAGTGCATCCTCTACACGGTCTAAAACGACGACCGGAATAATACCGATGTCATGGAGCTTGTTCATCATATCTTGCATCGAAATTTCCTCCTCAAAAGAAATCAAGTTCAAATCTGATTTATATTATAGAAGAAAGACAGAATAATTGCCATTGTGACCTTTGCATCCGAGATTGCAAAAGTTGCGGTAAAAGAAGGACGTTGACAGCGAAACCAAAAGCAGGTATATTCATAAAATAAGAACAAAAGGAAAGGAGTTTTCCTGATGGAGTTATTGAAATGTCTGGACCAGGATCGGGAAAAGATCCTGAAATCTTTATCGGGAGCAAAGAACCAGGAGAAGACGCAGAAGATTCTGGCGAAAGAGCTGGATCTTCTGATGTACCGTTATCTGGAAGAAGAAAAAAGCGAATTACCCAAGCGAATGGCACAGAGCCTTTTTGAAACAGCGAAGGCCTCGCTGGGACTTACAGACTGCCTGGGTGAATCTGAAGTATGGGAACGAAAAGTCAAGGAAGATAAAAGCGGAAATGTGAAGGATGCCCGTATGTTCCGAATCTATGCGGTGATCCTTATATGTCTGGGCGTAATTCTGGCGGTTGCATCTTATGTAATGCCGCTGTTCCAGAAAGGAATGAAGTTCTCGTTTGCGAATATGCTGGTATTGCTTCTTGGTGCATTGTTTTTGTTCCTGGGTGGACTGAGACTGAAAAAACCTGCTCATACCGCTGAGAGTGAATTGAGAGTAGAGACGCATCTCGATCCGGAAGCCCTTTTCAGGGAGCTTCGAACCGTCGTGATGGTGATCGAACAGTCTCTCACGGAAGCAAAGGAACAGGATTATTTTGATCAGAAGGAAAAGAAGAAGAAAGATGCAGAAGGAATGGATCGCGGAACCATCGAACTCTTCGCCGGCCTGCTGGAGGCTTCTGTCAGTGAAGATGGAGACTACGCCCTCTCGGAAGCAGGCAAGGTGAAGTTCTATCTGCATCAAAGAGGCATTGATACCGTGAATTATCAGGAAGATAAAAAGCAACTGTTTGATATGATCCAGACCGGACCGGAGGATCCATACGATGAGAAGCTTTCCGCAGGCAGACAGGAGATTGCAACACTGCGGCCTGCGCTTGTTTCCGGAGACAAAGTTCTGAAAAAGGGACTTGCCGGTAAAAAGTAAAGGATAAAGAAATGGAAAGATTTTACGGTTTTGACCTTGGTGATGCAGAAAGCGCTGTTGCCAGATTGGAAAAAGACCCCGGATCACAGCCCGAGATGCTGCGAGTTGCCGATACAGAAAGCTTTATTACGGCTTACAGCCGTGAACAGGATGGACAAATTCTGGTAGGTGAACAGGCTTGCTACAGTGCGGATGCGGTAACGAGAAAACTCCGCTTCAAGAGCCGGTTTTTAAAAGACCCAGCAGTCAGTGCAGATGTCAGAGCCTTTGCCGGAGCGGTATTGGGGCAGCTTTATCAAAACGCAGATCTGATCAAGGGAACAGACACCTGTTTTTACGTAGGATGTCCGGCAGGCTGGGATAAAAATGCCAGAGAACGGTATCGCTCGATCTTTGAGAAGGCTTCGTTCCCGCCGACAAGGATTGTATCTGAGTCACGTGCGGCTATGGTCAGTGCCTGTCAGTCCCGTCATCTGCAGGTTGGATATGACATCCTTTCCAAGCCGGTGCTGGTCGTAGATATTGGTTCCTCAACGACTGACTTTGCCTATATCGTTGGCGGCAAGGAAAAACAGTTCGAAACGAGCGGCGAAGTAGCGCTGGGCGGCGGACTCATGGACGAACTGCTGCTCGAAAAAGCCATCCAAAACAGCAAAAAACCGCAGGAGATCCGGGAAGTATTTGAAAAGAGCGAACCCTGGAGAACTTACTGTGAATTCAAAGCCAGACGACTGAAGGAACGATATTTTTCCGATGAAGCTTATTTCCAGGATAACGACTGCAGTGAGACCGTTCTGATACGCTATGGAAAAACACGGAAATTGAATCTCACGATCGACAGGAAGATTGCCAGAGATCTGACAGAACAGAAACTGCCTTCTCTGGATCATCATTCCTTCCGCGATGTTTTTACGGTCAGTCTGAAAAACATCAAAAATGCGATTTCCGGACAGATGCCGGAGTTTATCTTCCTGACGGGCGGTGTTTCCCGAATGGAAGTGATCCACGAATGGTGCCAGGAAGTGTTCCCGGATGCGGTACTTATTTCCAGTGCAGAACCGGAATTCTCTGTGGCAAAGGGACTTGCCTACAGCGGCCGGATCGATGAGGAAATGCGGCTTTTCAGAAATGAATTGGATGAACTGAGACAGTCTGATACAGTCGAGGCAATCGTTCGGGAGAATATTCAGGATCTGTACCTGGATGTCGTCAATGTTCTGGTTGATCCGATTCTGGAAGAAGTAGCAGAACCGATTTTTGAAAAATGGCGAGCCGGAGAGATCCCGCGCCTGGTCGATACAGATGAGGCTCTGCTTAAAGAGATTCCCGCTTTTCTTCGAAGCGACCGGGCAGCAGAACTCATGAAAAAACCCATCGCCGCCTGGATCAAACCAGTCGCCAGAGAGCTTGAAGAGTATACCATCCCCATCTGTGTCCGGCATCATGTGCCCTATAAAGCGCTGTCCTTGTCGACTTTTCTTTCTGCGGAAGAGATTGAGATTCAACTGGATTCCAAGGAGATCTTCGCTGTAGAAGAGCTCACCTGGCTGATCGATTCGATTATTTCTGTTCTGGTGGGGCTTTTATGCGGAGGATCCGGCCTGGCGCTGATCTCCAGCGGACCGCAGGGAATGCTGGCCGGAATCGCTGCTTCACTTCTGGTGCTGGCCCTTGGAAAGTCCAAGATGGAAAGCGCGCTTTTGAAACTGAAACTGCCCAAAGCACTTAGAAAACTAGTGCCGAAGGGAGCTTTCCGATCCAGGATGAAGACGCTCTCTGCAGATATTAAGCGTGAATTTTATGATAGTCTT
>JAFOIR010000131.1 GCA_017420625.1 Bacillota bacterium | reverse complement strand
TGAAATCCATAGCTCATCCTCTTATATCTCTATCTGTTTCAGCGTTCACACTTCCATCATGGACGCTGATAGTCATAGTTACATGACATTATATCAAAAAGATGCCCTAAGTTCAAGAAATAGATTTTCACGGAAGCGTAAAGACCTTTCACATAAAGGACCCAGGACGAAGTTTTTGTCCCTCCAGTTGAGGTCACCGCAGCAATTACTGCGGTTCCTCAAAGGTCGGTACAAAAACTGCCCTGGGTCCTTTTATGAAATACGTCCTATAGTTTATGAAAAACTATTCCTTCTGCCTTATGCTTTAAAAGGTTTAGCCTTTGACGGCGCCAGCGGTAACGCCCTCCACGTAGTACTGCTGCAGGAACATGAACAATGTAACGATTGGGATCGCTACGATCACGCAGCCTGCCGCGAACTGGGTAAAGAGGTTGGTGTCGGGATGCGTACCGAACAGCATGGAGTACAGACCAACGGAAACTGTCCAGTACTGTGCATTATCGGCACCGATGATGACCTTGGCGAAGATGAAGTCCATCCACGGACCGGTGAAGCTCATCAGCGCCTGATAGATGATGATCGGTTTCGCCAGCGGCAGGATGATCTGCCGGAAGATCTTGAAGTTCGTGCATCCGTCCAGCTTGGCTGATTCAACCAGCGCGTTCGGGATAACATCGAAGAAGCCTTTGGCGATCTGGAATCCCAGACCTGCACCGGCACTGTAAGCCAGGATCAGACCGATCACGGAATATCCCGGATGGGCTGGGTTGCCGGTCAGACCGATCGACTTCAGCAGGAAGTAGATGGCGATCATGCTCATGAATCCGGGGAACAGTCCAATGACCATCGTGATGTTCATAAAAGCTTTCCGAAGTTTGAATCTCAGCTTGGACATACAGTAGGCCACGGAAAGTACCAGGAATGTGGAGATCAGACAGTCGATGACTGCGATCAGCAGGGTGTTGAGCATCCAGCGCGGGAAAGCATGCGGCACACCATAGTAAGTTGCCGTAAACAGATCCTTGAAATTCTTCAGTCCGTAGTTATTCGGGAAGAAGTTGCTCGTAACACGGCCGATGAACGTACCGTCCGGCTGATACTCACAGCGGAATGCAGAAAGAAGGATCCATAGCAGCGGGATCAGCCAGATGATACCCATGATGATCAGGATCGCGTAGGTTACGCCAAGAGATACCCGGCGATTGCGCGACTGGCTGCTGACTTTCTTTTTCTTCTGTAAACTCATTGGAAAGTATCCTCCTCATTGTACGCTTTGCTGCGGCGATACGTGATCAGCGTAATGGTCGCAGTGATGATGAAGGTGAAGATACCGATGACGGCACCGGTGTTGTAGGAACCCTGGTCGATGGTGACCTTATACAGCCACGTGACCAGAAGGTCGGTGCCGCCGGCCTGATAGCCGGTATACGTCGGTCCGCCTCCTGTCAGAAGGAAGATCGTGTTGAAGGAGTTGATATTGCCGATGAAACTGGAGATCAGGTACGGAGTCGTGATAAAGATAACGTACGGCAGGGTGATCTTAAAGAACATCTTAAAGGTCGATGCGCCGTCCACACGGGCTGCTTCATACAGATCCGCGGGAATATTCATCAGGATACCGGAGGTCATCAGCATGGTATACGGGATACCGACCCACATGTTGACGATGATGACCATGACCTTCGCCAGCTTTTCGCTGTCGCCTGTCTTCAGTCCCAAAAATCCAATTGACTCGGTGATCCAGCCGAGATCCTTCAGGAACTGGTTGAACGGACCGTACTCACCCAAAAGGTTACGGACAGCCAGCAGAGAAATGAACTGCGGGACTGCGATCGTGAAGATGAAGATCGTACGGAAAACTTTCTTTCCGTTCAGGCCCTTCTTGTTGATCAGAAGGGCAAGGATGATGCCGCCGAAATAGCAGCTTAAGGTAGCAAAGATCGCCCAGATGAACGTCCAGCCGAGGACCGGCAGGAAACGGTTCTTGATCTCCATACCCAGGGAGCCTTCACCGGTGAACACAGCTGCAAAGTTCTGCAGTCCGTTCCAGCGGAACAGGTTCGTGCCGAGGTCGTTCATGTCCTGTGAGTTGTAGGTCGTGAACGCCAGCGCGATCATGAAGATCGTCGGCAGGATGGTAAAGACGGTCGCGGCGATACAGGTAGGTGTCAGCATGAGCACATGGAACTTGCCGTCCAGAAGCTCTGCCATATCCTCTTTGAAGGTGGTCGGTTTTTTACCGATCTTCTTGTCCATGTCCGCCTTGTAGGAGGACGCGATGCTCATATTCCAGAGCATGAAGTAGATGATGATCAGTGCGATGGTAACAAAACCGAACAGGATCATCAGCTTACAGTCGGAACCGCTGGTAAAGTGACCGGTCAGCGGATCGAATCCGCCGCCTTCAGACAGATTCTTCAGCGGAAGGTTCGCCAGGGCTTTCCAGCCGTACGGCGTCCCGTTGATGGATGGACAGAAGATCATGACCGCCAGGATCGCGATCTGCAGAAGCAGGAAGATCGCGCCCTTAACGTACTGCTTATGATAAAAGTTTCCTGCACCGAAGATAAAGTGAGCCAGCTTCGTTCCCAGAGAACCATCTTCGAAGCGCTTCCTGAAGTCCGAAAACTTCTTGCCCAGCTTTTCGAAGAATGTCAGCTCATGAGCTTTATTTTTCGGCGCTGTAATTGCTTTAGAAGCCATAATTTCCCTCCAATCGTTCAGGAATTATAAGGTCTCTGCTTTTCTTACGCTTTCTCCGGTAAGGAAGCCGGGAAGCTGTCCGGGGTCACACCGTGCATCCACAGGTACTCGATAAGATACAGGCCTTTGCGGATGCTCTCAAGCGATTCGGTCTCGGTCAGGATCTGGTCGCCGGTTGTCGGATACGCGGTTTTGTCGATCATCGCGCGGAAAATAGCCGGGCCGTTCTTGGAGTAGTAATAGGTGTTCAGTGTACCGGTGATAAACGGCTGCGGGATACCCCACTCAGCCATGGAAACCTGCATAGCCGCAAGGCTGAACTGGCTCTCCGTCACTTTGCCTTCGTTATAGCACTGCTCAATGTAGGAAGCCGCACCGACATAAGCGGGAACGTTCAGGACTTCCAGATAGGAACGGTTCTGGACATCCTTGCTGGAAAGATAGGCGATGAGCTCCTGCTCTTTCGCGTACTTGCTCGCTGCAGAGTTTGCGTTGATCATGAAGCACTTGCAGTCAGCAAAGGTACCGCCGCGGTACTCATCGCCGGCCTTAACGCCGGACAGACCCTCGCAGGCCGCCTCGGTCAGCTTGAAGGTCGGGATCATCGCGATACCAAGGTTGGATTCGCCGAGCGCTGCTTTCGCCGTATTGTAATGCCATGCGCCGCCGATCACTGCCAGCACGCCTTTGTTGTCCTTATCCAGATCAGCGTCCCAGCCGTCGGGAGAAGCCCACTTGAAGCCGTTGGGATCAGCCGCATATTCCTGCAGCCAGCGAACGATCGCTACCGTATCGTCACCCTGGCAGTTGCTCTCGCCCTTGGAGCCGCCGGAAACGGATTCCGCGCCTTCAAAGATCTTCACGGTGGTGCCATGGTCCGCTACGCGGGTCGCCAGCAGTGCGAAGCACATATTGAAGCCGTCGTCGCCGGTGACAGTGATCGCCTTGGTATTTTCACGGGCGGCTGCTGCCTGAAGTCCCTCAAAGGTTTTTGCCTCTTCTTCGGTCACGAGCGCTTTGTTGTAGTACAGGAACAGTGCCTGGGAGATATAGGGAACACCATACAGATACTGATTGCCGTCCAGCGTGGAGTAAATGACTTTCTGGAAGGATGCAGGATTGTCTGCCAGTACCTGATTGATCAGAGCTTCATCGGTAATGGGCTTGGCGCACTGGGTGGCTGCCAGCTTACCGATGTTGTCATGGGCAACCGTGTAAATATCGGCTGCCGCGGTCGGGTCGTTCGTAATGGTACCGGCAACTGAACCGGTGTCCATGCCTTTGACCTCGATCTTGTATCCGAAATCGGAATGTGCCGCGACATATTCGTCACAGACTTTCTGATAGAAATCAGCGGATTCCTCGCCGACCCATACACGGATCACGCCGTCATCCTTGCCGCCGCTGCTGCTGCCGCCGCAGCCGGTCAGCATAGTTGCTGCGAGTACGAAAACGAGCAGTAATGCTAAAGCTTTTTTCATTTTTATAATCTCCTTGTTGGACTAATGAATGCCGTTATATGATAGTTTTTCGATCACCATGATCCCTGTTACAAAGTCACAGATCGTTTTATTTTTTTTATTCAGGAGCATTTCCATGAGCCGGATGACGGGTACCATCAGGAACGTCAGGATACCGGTAAAGAGGTAAAGTCCTAAAGAATCGATCAGAAAGATGAACAGAAACCGGTAGAATATCTGATACCAGCGAGCCCGGCTGTTTCTGTTCTCGGAGAAGAGCATGATCCCTGTCATCAGTTTGCCCGGCGTTGACCTGTTTTTATTCAGGAACGGAACAATGATGAGGATCGGTATCTCAGCCAGAAGGGCAGCCAGTGCTTTCATCAGATAGCCGTAAAGATTGGCGGTAAAAAGCTCGTTCTGATATTCCGAATCAGAGCCAAGAGCCTCAGTAACTGCTTTCGCGTCGTTCCCGAGTGCTTCCACCGTCTCTTTCTGGATCGCCTGTACTTTGTCAAAGTGTCTCTGATACGTTTCGGCGATCGGAGTTCGTAAAAGAATCATGGTAAATAGCATAAACAGACCAAAGATCAGCAGAATGTCAAATCCGTCCGCTACCATCCTCTTCAGAAGGTAGGGCTTGGAGTTCGGAGAAAGTTCGATCTGTCTGCCGCCGACATCTGCCTTCATATCAGCAGATCTTCATATCGATGGTCGTTGAGTAAACCGAAACATCTGCACTGTCGAAAGCTACCTTGACTTCCTTTTCATCAAAACCGGGCTCGACCTTGATCAGGAAATTCTGTCCGTCAGCTTCCAGTTTCGCGAAGCAGATATTGCTGTAGTCCAGCAGCTCGACCACTTTCGCGGAAAGACCTTTCTCTGCCTTGTCCACGATGCGGATATTGTCGTTGTTTACGCTGTAGCGGTATGTTTTCTTATAACAGGCATCACCATCCACGGAGTTGATCTTATAACCCTGTTCAGGAGCTGCCTCCAAAGTATAATCACCGATCTTGTAGAAGAAGTGCAGTACGCGATCACCGTTTTCCTTGACTTCCGTCTTGGTGAAACGGCCTTCCAGGCTCTCTTCGTCCGCCACTGCCTTCAGGACCTCTTCACCGCCGGCTACGACATTGATCTTCTCATTCTGCAGCGCGAAGTGATATTCATCTCCTTCCGCCACATCTTCGCCGACCAGCGCGAACAGATAGCTGTCACCGTTGACGAGATATGCCAGACGTTTGTCGTCGGCCTTCTCGATGCGGGCTACCTTCAGCGTGAAATCACTGCCGGGTACGATCGCTGCCGGCGGGACGGTCAGCTCAAAGCTGTCTTTTCCGCCCAGTGCTTTCTTGAAGACCTCAGGCAAAACCACGGATTCGCCCAGGAGCTGCATCTTGCCTCCTGCTGCCTTTGCCGGGATCGTATTGAACGGAGGAATCTTTTCCATCAGGGTGACTTCGGTCTCGGCATCGAAGAAGTGAACCTTGTTCGGATTCGGAACCGCATAGACTACGTCGCCGACTTCAATATCGTCACGATCGACAACCTTCACGATGATGTTGTTGCCTTCGTCCTTCATCGTAAACTCGCCCAGCTGATCGCCGAGTTTGCCGTAGAGGTTGGTCTCGTTGCCGAGGCGCTCGACATTCGTCACGATGATCTTCAGGCCATCACCGTCTTTTTCGATTGAGATGTGCTCCGGACGGATACCGAAGGTAACAGTGGTATCGCCGTGCAGATAACGATCGTGGATCTTGGAGACCTTCTCGTAGGGAACCTTGATTGAATCGCCGTTCGCAAAGGTCACGATCACATCATCGCCGTCTCTTAAGAGTTTGACGTCGAAGAAGTTCATCTGCGGCGTGCCGATGAAGCCGGCCACGAACTTGTTGTACGGGGAATTGTACAGGTTCATGGGGGTATCGATCTGCTGCACATAGCCGAGCTTCATAACGACGATGCGGGTACCCATGGTCATGGCCTCGACCTGATCGTGGGTAACATAGATAAATGTCGTTTTCAGGCTCTTATGCAGCGCCGTGATCTCGGTACGCATGGCAGCACGGAGTTTCGCGTCCAGGTTGGACAGCGGCTCGTCCAGCAGGAAGACTTTCGGGTCACGAACCAGAGCACGTCCCAGCGCGACACGCTGTCTCTGACCGCCGCTCATGGCCTTCGGCTGGCGCTCCAGGTAGTCCTCGATGTCGAGCATCTTGGCTGCCTTCATAACACGTTCCTTGATCTGATCTTCCGGCATTTTGCGGTTTCTTAAACCAAATGCCATGTTTTCGTACACGGTCATATGAGGATACAGGGCATAGCTCTGGAACACCATCGCAATATCGCGGTCTTTCGGTTCCATATCGTTCACCAGCGTGTCGCCGATGAACATATCGCCCGTCGTGATCGTTTCCAGTCCGGCAATCATACGGAGTGTGGTGGATTTGCCGCAGCCCGATGGTCCGACGAAAACGATGAACTCCTGATCGGCAATATCGATGGAGAAATCGTTGACCGCTTTGTGCCCATTCTCATAGACCTTGTAGATGTGGGAAAGCTTTAGACTTGCCATAATCTCCTCCCTTTGTTTATAAAAAAGTTTTTTATAACAACTTGATGCGGCCTTCGCTAGACGAAGGAAGCGCCGCTTTTTTCCAACTGATAGAGGATCTTGTCAATTCCTGTCAATTGAGCATTGATCGTTCCGACAAGCGCGCCTTTCTTATTATAAATGGAATGGACGTTGTCCTTGTAGGAGACTTTGCCGATCTCCTTCAAAGGAATCCTGCTTTTTCGGAACATGTAGCGCATAAATAAGGTATCGTTCTCGATGTAAGCCTGATCGGTCACCATCGCGAAAAGGACTGCCGCTGAAGCCAGAAAAATGAGGCCAAGCATGATCCCTGCGAAGATCGCGAGTCCTTCTCCCTTACTGAAAGCAAAGAGCAAAACCGCACCGATCAGACTGCCTGATAAAGCAACCACCGTAAAGACAAATGGCTTTTTGTCGACTTCTGTACTGATGCTTCCATGGCTGAACATATATCACTCTCCTTTTCGAAGAACGATGGATTCATTGCTCGAAACAGCAAGAGAGCCTGTCACCTTCTCACCTGCACCGCGAAGATTCGAATACAGGATCTCATAGGTTCCGTCAAGTTCCACCGTCGTTCCTGTCAGAGAATGAATGATCAGAAGATCATCGACCGTATAGGAGACATTTCCCTTCTCTGCTGAAACTTCCGACATTCTCGCCCTGATCTCGTCTCGGCTGGAGAGCCGCAGTGCTTCCAGTTCTTTCCGGAGTGCGATCATCTCTTTCGTCTTTTCGAAGATGTCCTGATGATCGATCTTCAGCGAATAATCCATCACATTGACGAAGTCACCGGAGATATACGAGTTGCCTTCATATTTGCCGGTTTCCGGATCCAGCTTGCTGCGCATGAATTCTTCGCCTTCCTGGATAAACGGAATACCCTGAGAAAGGAATACGATCGAATCGGCCTGCGTATAGGCAGCCGGCAGCCGGTCTTCATTCATCGTCTGGACGAGCTGATCATAGAGCGTGTAGTTATCATGGCAGGAAACATAGTTCAGTACCTGACCCGGATCGATCGCCTGTGTCTTGACCGTCTCCTTCGAGAAGATACCGACCGCACACATTGCGACCGTCGATGCATCAGAAGAGCTTCCCTGCACATAGCCCTTGCCGGGATTGTTCTCTCCTCTGGCGGCGTTGCGGATCACATCGTTGAATGCACCGACCATGACACCGCTTCCGCAGAAGAAATCCTGTGCCAGGGATTCCTGGACGGTTGTCTGTTCACTGAGTGCCGTCTCGCTGATGCCGGCTTTCAGCTTGGAAGCTCCGCCGGTCCACGGCTCACCATAGATCAGGGTCAGCGGATCGATGGCGCTCACATCCTTGTAGATATCGATCATGGTCTGATTGTCGATCAGGCCCATGAGGTCAAACCGGAATCCGGAGAGGTGATATTCGTCTGTCCAGAATTTGCAGGAATCCCGGAAGAACTTGTTCACCATATACCGTTCGGACGCCATTTCATTGCCGCAGCCGGAACCGTTGTAGAAAGCACCGTTGGCTTTCGTACGGTAGTAGTAATAAGGTACCAGCAGGTTGAAGTTCGAGTTTTCGGATGCCGCCGTATGATTGTAGACGACATCCATTGTGATGCTGATCCCTGCTTCGTGCATGGCCATCACCATTGTCTTGAACTCTTTGATCCTCACGTACCCGTCATACGGGTCGGTGGAATAGCTGCCTTCCAGTACGTTGTAGTTCAAGGGGTCGTAACCCCAGTTGTAGTTGTCTTTGGACATCTCTGTCCCGGAGCGGGTCTCATCCACGGATGCATAGTCGAAAAACGGCTGCAGCTGTACATGCGTGATGCCCAGCTCCTTCATGTGATCCAGTCCGGTCGATACGGTAACGCTATCCTTCGTATAGGTGGTGCCTGTCTGGGCAAGGCCCATGAACCGTCCCCGGTATGCCTCTTCCACACCGCTCGTTTCACTGATGGTCATATCGCGCACATGCGCTTCGTAAATGACCGCATCCGTGCGGTTTCCGGTGAAGGGTCGTTCGTCGGCATCCCATCCGGTGATCGAAGCATTCAGTTTCGTGAAGTTCACGATCATACCGCGGCGGCCGTTTACGCCGGCGCTTTTCGCATAGGGGTCGACGACTTCGTTGGTTCCCTTGGCGTTTGTCACGACAAAGGTGTAGTACCTGCCGTCAAGATCTTCCGGAATCGTGATGGTAAAGATCCCTTTCTCTGCCTTCTCCATGGGATAAACGGCAGATGGTTCCTTTTCCGTCAGATAATCGCCGGTCTGATAGAGATTCAGCTTGACTTCGGTACTTGTCGGCGCCCAGACCTTGAAGATCGTGGCTGTCGGATTTTCTTCGTTGTCGAAAGTCGCGCCAAGATCATCGCTGTCATAGGCATAACGCTCGTTGAACTCATTCGTATCAAAGTAGTAGGTCATCATCAGTCCGACCTGACAGATCCAGTCCTTGTCAAAGCGATAGCTGACCGTCACGACATCACAGATATCGATGTCATCATCCAGTACGAGATCGACCTTTTTCAGGGTCTCATCGTATTCGCCCATCCTGAACTTCTTGTATTCTTCCCCGTTCAGCGTCATGGAGAAGCGGGGTTCGTAAGCCATGAAGCTCTCGGACAGCGGTTTGAAGTAAACGGAAAGGGTTTTGGCATCCCTGAGCATCGCATAACTGACGATGGACTTCAGGGCATTCTCTTCCGTATCAAACACGGTCGATTCCGTAGTACGCACCCAGGCATTCTGCACGCCGCCGGGTGTTTCGGGAAGGATCTCGATGGACCGGTCTCCGTCCGGATCCTTGGACCAGTTGTCTGTCCGGACGATAAATCCAACCAGGCTGGTACCCTTGCCCTCAGAGAGTTCATCGAGAGAAAGGTCGACATATACTCCGTAATCATCGTATCCGGTAAATTCATAGACTGCACCAGGTCCGCCGTTTGCCATATCCCACGCCCAGACGTTCCATGCCTCATAGCAGGCACGGTCATTTTTGGAATCATCATTCCGACGATAGTGAAGGCGAAGGATCTTTGTAGGCTCTGACGGCATGGATGCATAATCGGTGCTGTCCAGTGTATAGCGGCTGATGACGTCTCCGGCTTTTTCCAGCTGGATCGGTTTTTCGTCCGGTCCCTCTTTGCTCCCGCAGCCGGAAAGCAGGCTTACGGCCAGAAGGATCGCCATCAGCAAAGACAGAATTTTCTTATTCTTCACTTGTGCCTCCTTCCTTACAAGCCGCTGAGGTCGTAAAAACCGCTCTTCAGAAGATCGCCGGAAATATCCGGACTTTGTTTCAGTACATGAGAATCCCAGTTTGTGGGATCGCCGATCCTGTAGTCTTTTTCAAATACTGCGACCAGAAAACCCGTCATCCCAGTGGTATCGACCAGCAGGACGCCGTCCTGGATCTCATAGTCCTGACTCCAGCGACCCGGTGACCAGCTCCAGATATAAAGTGCATAATCACCATTCAGGTATTTGTCATCCAGACCGATGACATTGAACTTTCCTTCGATCAGC
>JAFOIR010000130.1 GCA_017420625.1 Bacillota bacterium | reverse complement strand
CGCCCCGGAACAGTCAGAGTCCTCTTCCGAGAAGAAACATTCCGTCCTGCAGGATCTGCAGGCGCAGACTGAAAAACCCAAACAGAAATCCACACAAAAGAGCACACAGAAATCGCGCAAAAAGAAGGAGGAAACGAGATGATCTTTACCGTAGAAGAGACTGCCCTGGTCAGTTCATTTGACCATTCCAGCCGGAATGCATCGCTTCTGAAAATGGCAGCGCATCTGAAGCTGATCGAAGATGCAGAACTGAAGGAGCTCACCCGTCGTACCGTCAGGAAGCTGAACAAACTGACAGACGCAGAATTCGCCAGCATCGATTTTACTGTCTACGACAATGACGCTGAGAATGAGGAGGCAGATCATGAGTAAATGGGATGAAGCTCACACCGAGCCGATGCATGATCATCCGGCTGAGAAAGACCAGCTGGTGGCTGCCATGGAGGCTGCCGGATATGTGCTGGATACTGCGGAAAGCACTGAAGACAACCTCCGTTTCTTTGGTGCCTACGGCAATGTCCTGACGATGGGCGGCTGGCATGAATGTGAGGAGTGGCTGAACGGCGTCGTATTTGATGATCCGCAGGTCTCTGACCGCGTGGAGATCATCCTGCATCCGGAGAGATTCCCGGAACGAGATCCGCAGAGAGCAGCACTTCGTGCCGTGGAGGATGCGGTGGAGCAGAACGACAACAACTTTGACGGAATCATCAACAACATGCCTCAGCCGGATCCTGCAGAAGCACTCAGAGCCCAGGCCAGACAATCCGAGCAGACAGCTGCAAGGGATTCTGTTCTGGAGCAGCTGAAAGCCCAGCGCGAACGTGCGGAACAGATCGAGAAGGCAAAACACCGTCCTCACATTCTTCGTCATCCGGAAGAAAGGGAGCATGTATGATTTCCAGAAGTCAGGACCTGCATGCATACTTTACTCTTGATGAGGTCAAAAGGATCCATGAGCGGATGGCTGAAGCAGGCGTCAGAAGCCGCAGTGCTTATTTTCGGAAAATGGCTCTGGACGGCTATATCGTTAAGCTGGATATGGAAGAGATCACTGAGATGGTTTCTCTTCTCAGGCATAGCAGCAACAGCCTGAACCAGATCGCTAAAAAAGTCAATGCCACCGGGTCTCCTTATGGAGCCGACATTGCTTCAATGCAAGCAAGACAAGATGAGATCTGGGAGCTGGCCAAGGAGATCTTAGCAAGACTTTCGACTATTCAGTAGGAGCAAACGAACCGGGACTGCATCGGATTGATCCGGTGTGGTTCCGGGCTTTTTTATTTTTCAGGAGGAAACCAAATGGCAGCAACGAGATTAATACCTCTGCATGCAAACAAGGGTCGTACTGTGGCTCAAAGCCTCAGCGACAGAACGGATTATGCCAAGAATCCAGAGAAAACAGAAAAGGGAGAACTGGTCACAGCTTATCACTGCGACCCATTTACAGTAGACGAGGAATTTATGCTTCAGAAAAGACTCTACCACCAGATCACTGGCGGAAGCAGAAATGACAAAGTGATTGCCTACCAGATTCGCCAGTCTTTTAAGCCCGGAGAGGTAACGCCGGAAGAAGCGAATCGCCTGGGACATGAACTGGCGATGCGGTTTACCAAGGGCAGGTATTCTTTCATCGTGGCTACTCACACAGACCGGGCACATATTCATAATCACATCGTTTTCAATGCCACCAGTATAGACGGAACAAAAAAGTTCAGGAACTTCTGGCTTTCCAGTATCGCTCTTCAGCGGGTCAGTGATTTGGTGTGTCTGGAAAATGGACTTTCCGTTATTGCTCCGGTTCCGTATTCTGAACGCGAAAAAAGAACGGAGTATCCAAAACGCGAAAGCATCCGGACAGTCATCTGCTCAGATATTGATGCGGCGCTTCAAAGGAAGCCGAAAGACTTTTCCGAATTTCTGTCCTTCATGGAAAGTACCGGATATGAAGTGAAGCAAGGGGCAAGAATAGCGGTAAAAGGCAAAAACCAGCAACGCTTTGTTCGCTTGTCTTCGCTCGGTGAGGGATATACGGAAGCTGACATTCGCGCAGTTATCTCCGGTGAAAGACAGCATGAGATCAAAACTCCGGTATTCCATCGACGCCAGAGATCCGTAAATCTCATCATAGACATCCAGGCCAAAATGAAAGAAAAAGGTCCAGGTTATACCCGGTGGGCTACGGTTTATAACCTGAAGCAGATGTCCAAGACACTGCTGTTTCTGCGTGATAATAAGATCAGCAGTCTGGATCAGCTGCAGGCATTGACTGATGAGAAAACAGCGAAGCGGGATGAGCTGCTGGCTTCCATTAAAACGTCGGAAGCTCGGCTGACAGAAATCGCTTCTCTCAAAAAGCATATCATCAATTATTCCAAAACTCGCTCCACGTATGAAGAGTACCGTAAAGCCGGTTACAGTAAAAAGTTCTTTGAGGCTCATCGGGAAGAACTCACTTTGCATAAAGCGGCCAAGCAGGCTTTTGATGAATTGGAAGTCCGCAAGATTCCGAAGGTCAAGGAATTGTCTGCTGAGTACGCAAGGATACTCACGGAAAAGAAGCAGGCATATGCAGAGTACCGGATGATAAAGGAAGAAGCGCAGGAATTGGTGATTGCAAAAATGAATATTGACTCTCTGTACGAAGCTGAAAAAGCGGAGGAACAGCGCATCCGCCAAAGAGAAAAAACGCATTGATCATAAAGGTGGGACACAAAAAGAAGGCCAGTACGACAACTGGTCTTCTCCTACATTTCTTATTCAGTTATCTGTGGCGATTTTGGAGAGATCTCTCCAGGACTCTGAGCTGTTTCCCAGATAATGACGAGATGAAGTTCTCGATGGATTCATCCTTTGGCTCGGGATCAGGTTCACGCGGTTCGATGATCAGCTTACCTTCTTCACATGAGACCTGGATCGGTGTGTGCTTGTCGAAGCCGTACTGCTTCAACCATTGGCCCTTCAGGATGATAGTGGGAGTTGGAACATAGTTCTTTCCGCTGGTGTTGTAGACCTTCAGTTTTCTTCTTTCTGCCATGGCAGTCCTCCTTTCTTTTTAGT
>JAFOIR010000129.1 GCA_017420625.1 Bacillota bacterium | reverse complement strand
CGTCAGCAAACCCGCCGAAACCAGACCGGCTTTGCCATCTCTGCCCATCTGCGAGATTAGCCGGGGCCTTACGATTTGTCTTCAGACGCTGATCGACTATCTGAAGGCACTTCCCAAGGCATCCCTTGACCCAAATCAATCTATGGAGGGAGAACTCTATGAAACGGACTGAAAATGTAACCAAGGTGTATGATCACTTCTATCGTTATCAGGAAATCACCGACATTCTGCAGGACTATGCCGAAAAGTACCCGCAGCTCGCGAGCGTCGAGAGTATCGGAAAAACTCCGGAAGGACGTGATATCTGGACCATCACCGTCACCGACTTTAGTACCGGTGCACCACAGGACAAGCCCGCCTTCTATGCGGAGGGCAACATCCATGCCGGCGAAGTGACCGGATGCATGACCTGCATGTATCTGCTTGATGTGATCTTCAGCAATCTGGATGATCCGTATATCGCCGACACCCTCAGAAAATATACGATCTACGTCTGCCCGCGTGTCAGTCCTGATGGGTCCGAGCATTATCTGACCACACCTGATTATGTCCGTTCCGCTCCGCGCATGTATCCTTATGAACAGGAGATGCCCGGACTTCAGCCGGCCGATCTCGACGGCGATGGTGTCGTTCGTAAGATGCGCGTTCGCTCTCCTTATGGCATCTGGAAAGAATCAGCCGAAGATCCCCGTGTCATGACGCGCCGCCAGCCGGACGAGACTGAAGGCGTGTTCTACAATATCTACTCCGAAGGACTGATCAAAGACTTTGATGGCGTCAATGTGATCAGCGCTCCGGGCAAATTCGGCAATGATTTCAACCGCAACTATCCCATTGGCTGGAAGCCTGAGCACGAGCAGCGCGGCGCCGGCGAGATTCCGCTGTCGAATCCCGAGACCATGGCCAATACGAAATTCCTGCTCGCGCATCCCAACGTGTGTGCGGTACTCGACATGCATACCATGGGCGGACAGAACCTCTACACGCCTGGTTTCAAGCCACGCAAGGAGACCGAACGAGCAGACATCGCGATCTATAAACAGCTCGGCAAAATGGCGAACGAGGAAAACGGCTATCCCATCGTCAACGTTTTCGACGAGTATATGCCGCTGGGATCACAGGCGACCTACGGCGGTTTCGACGATTTTTGCCATTTCATCCTGGGCGTACCGGCCTTTACGATCGAGTGTTGGGATCTTGACACACGCGTCGGCCTGACACCGGTCTATCCGCCGAAGGAAGAGGAGACCTGGGAAGAACAGGAAGACGCCGCCCGCAAATACGTGCAGTGGATCGACAAAGAGCTCACCGGCGAGGAGCACGATCTTGCCATCATGCCCTGGACGAAATTCGACCATCCGCAGCTTGGTGAAGTAGAGATCGGCGGCATCAATTACAAACAGGTCATCCAGAACCCGCCAATCAAATTCCTTGTACAGGAGCTCGAAAAGCATACACGCTTCATGCTGCGCTACATCCACACCCTTCCGCAGATCTCTTTCAGCAAGATCAATGTGACGCGCCTCGGTGCTGCTTCCGAAGAGGAAGACCTGTTCAAGCTGGAGATCCAGGTAATGAATACCGGGTATCTCGCCACCTATGTCTTCAAAGAAGGCCTGAAGATGAAGAGCCTGAAACCGCTCACATTGGAAATCAGTGATGCTGATGCGGTCACTTTCATCGAAGGCAAGGCAAAAACGGAAGTCGGCCACCTGGAAGGTTTCTCCGGACTTGGTGGGTACAACGGCGGCATGGGTGCCAGCACCTTCCAGAAAGATCCCTGCGAGAAGAAGTTCTCATTCATCCTGAAAGCCAAACCCGGAACAAAACTCGTCCTTACGGTTACAGGAGGCCGCAGCGGAAAGCTGACCGGTACTGTTGAACTTTAATATGAGTCAAAATGCAAGAATTCATCTGACCAGAGAAATGAAAGACTTTCAAGACGGATGCCGGGATGGCCTGCCCATCGGGCTGGGATACTTCCCGGTATCCTTCGCTTTCGGAATTCTGGCTGTGAGCGCTGGCCTTACCTGGTGGCAGGGTACATTGATCTCGCTCTTTAACCTTACATCTGCCGGCCAGTTTGCCGGACTGTCCATCATGGCAGCAGGGGGAACGATGCTGGAGATCGCGATCTCACAGGTCGTGATCAATCTAAGGTACAGCCTGATGTCCATTACGCTCTCACAGAAGGTCGATGACTCCGTACGCGGGATCCGCCGATATATCTTTCCATACAATGTCACCGACGAGATCTTCGGTGTAGCCAGTGCATGCGCAGGGAAAGGCAAAAGTGTCAGCTACAGTTACTGGCGGGGTGTTCGTATCCTGCCGGTGATCGGATGGACGCTGGGCACTCTGACCGGAGCCCTCCTGGGATCGGTGCTTCCACAGGATCTGATGAATGCAATGAGCTCCATGCTCTATGCCATGTTCATAGCCATCATTGTTCCCGTTGCCAGAAAAAAACGCGCGGTTCTGCTGGCGATCCTGATCGCGGTTGCACTGAGCTGTCTGTTTACCTTCCTGCCAAACGCTGTACCAGCGCTTGCGAAGATCAATCTCTCTTCAGGGATGGCCGTGATCATCTGCGCGGTGGCCGCATCACTTCTTGCGGCCGTCCTGTTCCCGGTGGAGGAGGCGGAAACGGCAGTCTCGGAAGCTCGTCCGGAAGGGGAGGTGTCCCATGAATAATGGTCGTTTCTTCCTTTACCTGCTTGTCATGGCGGGTGTCACCTACCTGGTCCGTGCGATTCCCTTTATCCTGATTCGCAAAAAGATCAAGAGCCGGTTTTTAAATTCTTTCCTGTATTATATTCCGTATACTGTCCTCGCGGCCATGACGTTCCCGGCGATCTTCTTCTGTACGGATTCGGTGATTGCCGCTTCGATCGGTGCAGTCGTTGCACTTGTCCTTTCGTATTTCGGCCAGAGTCTGCTGGTCGTCGCTGCCGCATCCGCAGCCGCCATCTATTTGTCCGGATTCATCTTCTAAGGAGAACCTGATCATGGAAAAACCAAACAACAGTGTGCCTGCCAGCAGTGAGCTGGCTGGAGCTGCTACGATGGGAACCCCATATATGGGGTGGAACAGCTACGATTATTACTGTACGGAAGTAAACGAGGAAGAGGTCCTCGCGAATGCCCGCGTGATGGCTGACAAGCTTAAACCCTTTGGCTGGGAATATGTTGTGATCGATATTTCCTGGTATGAGCCGAAAGCCGGTTCCAGAAGCCGGGAGTTCCAGTATCTGCCGTTTGCCGAGCTGTCAATGGATAACTATGGCCGGCTGATGCCGGACGAAGAACGATTTCCTTCTTCAAAAGGCGGAGCAGGCTTTAAACCGTTGGCAGATCAGATCCATGCGATGGGGCTGAAGTTTGGAATCCATATTATGCGCGGCATTCCACGTCTGGCGGCGCACCGGCATCTGCCGATCCTCACAGATGGTTCGGAACTTGCCGGCAGCACCATATCGCCGGATGTTTTCAATGCATCCGAAGCGGCGGATCCTTCCAACATCTGCAGCTGGAATCCGTATATGTACGGCATCCGCCCGAATCATTCCGCCTCCCAGGCTTACTATGATTCCATTATGCAGCTCTATGCCTCCTGGGGTGTTGACTACATCAAGTGCGATGATATCTGCCG
>JAFOIR010000128.1 GCA_017420625.1 Bacillota bacterium | reverse complement strand
TTACCACATCCTGTGGTAGAATGGAACCATCTTATCCTACGGAAAAAAGGAAGGAGATGTTCCATGAAAAACGCATCGTTTTTCGGACATTCTGTATCCAGACTGATTTTAGGCGATAATCCGATGAACGGGTATTCCTATATCGGCCATCGGATCCCGGGGAAGGAAATGGTCGCTTACTACAGCGCGGAACGTTTCAAGGAAACGCTCTTCCACGCTGAAGAACTTGGCTATCAGACTATGCTTCCTCTTGCGGATCCCTATGTCGTCCGGATTCTGAAAGAATACCGCCGGGAAGGGGGAAAACTGCAGTTCATTTTCCAGCCCTACCGGGGTCTTGACCAAGATCTTTCCATCCGTCAGATGATGGAAGTAGAACCGATCGGTATCTATCATCAGGGTACGACAACGGATGATCTTTATGAGGCTGACCGCTGTGAAGATATTCTGAAAATGATCGAAAAATACCGTGTGATGGGGATTCCGGTCGGACTTGGTTCTCATCGCCCGGATGTGATCGAAAAGAGCGAAAAGGAAGGCTGGCCGGTGGACTTCTATGTTGCCTGTCTGCAGAATCCCCGTATCGACCGGACCGGTGTTCCCGGAGGTTACCTTCCTGCCGATACGCTGCCCGGCTGGGTCTTTTATCCTCAGGACCGTCGGATCATGCTGAATGTCCTGAAGAAGACAGACAAACCTGTGATCGCATATAAGATCTTTGCAGGCGGACAGATGTTTGAAGGTCTCTCAGCAGATGAACGGCGCCGAAAGATCAGAGAAACCTACCATGAAGTTTTTTCTGTTCTTAAGCCCAATGATATGGCCGCGATCGGTATCTTTCAGCGGGATTTCGACCAACTGAAGGAAGACGCGGAAATCTTCAATGAATATACAGGAGAATAAGACGATGAAACTGAACTATTTTCGTACGATCTGTGTCGGCTTTGCCTTCTTCCTGATCTGTGCATTCTGGCAGGCTTATGACACTGCGATTCCCATGATCCTGACCAACAAGTTCGGTATGGGACAGACCTGGTCCGGTATGATCATGGCCCTTGATAATATCCTGGCCCTGTTCATGCTGCCGCTCTTCGGTGCGATCTCCGACAAATGCAAAAGCAAGCTCGGCCGCCGTACTCCTTTCATCCTGATCGGTACGATCGCTGCGGCGCTGGCTTTTGTCGCACTGTCTCTGGTCGATGGTCTGCAGCTTTCCCACATTTCCGCCATCGCGAAAGTCGACGATCCCGCTGCTTTGGAGATCATCTACAACGAAGAAAAAGATGCGCAGCTGATTACACCGGACGGTGATTCCTTCGTTCTTTCCGATGTTTACACGAAAGAAGAGTTCACTGCGATCCAGTCACAGATCACGAACGAAAAAGGCAAGACTGTCACCAATCACGCCTATACCAACTACGTGGTTCCTGCTCGTCAGGCCTATGCCGCCGGCGTTACAAGCAATCAGATCCTGCCGCTTGTACTCTTTATTATTTTCCTGCTGGTCACGCTTGTGGCGATGTCCACCTTCCGTTCGCCGGCTGTCGCACTGATGCCGGATGTCACCATGAAGCCGCTTCGTTCCAAGGCCAATGCGATCATCAATCTGATGGGATCGGCCGGCGGTATCCTGGTGCTGGGACTGGGTATGGTCTTTGCAACAAGTGCTGTGAAAAATTCTCTGATGTCCTACACGCCGTTCTTCTGTGTCATCTCCGGTATCATGATCGCGGCACTCATCATCTTCCTGCTGACTGTCCGTGAACCGCTGTTTGTCAAGGAAAGAGAAGAAAAGGAACGGGAGTACGGCATCGCAGATGCAGAAGAAGCTGTCGCTGAAAATGCCGGCAAACACAAGCTCGGCGCAGCAGAAAAACGCTCCCTGATCTTCATTCTCGCTTCTATCATCCTGTGGTTTATGGGATACAACGCCGTTACTTCCAAATATTCCGTCTATGCGACCAATATCCTGCACAAGGATTACAACATGACCCTGATCATCGCGCAGGGTGCTGCGATTCTGGCCTATCTGCCCGTTGGAATCGTCGCCAGTAAGATCGGCCGGAAAAAGACCATCATTGCCGGCGTCGTTATGCTGACAATCGCTTTTGGTGCAGCAGCGCTGATGAACTCCGATACGCCTACCATGCTGATGAACTGCATGTTCGCTCTGGCCGGTATAGCCTGGGCGACCATCAATGTCAACTCCTTCCCGATGGTCGTTGAGATGTGCTCCGGTGCAGACGTCGGCCGTTATACCGGATTCTACTACACCGCTTCCATGGCGGCACAGGTCGTCACCCCGATCTTTTCCGGTTTCCTGATGGATCAGTTCGGTATGCGGGTGCTGTTCCCCTATGCAGTCATCTTCGTTGCACTGGCGATCCTGACTATGATCTTTGTCAAACACGGTGATTCCAAGCCGGAAGCGAAAAAAGGTCTGGAAGCACTGGATGAAGATATGGATTAATAAATATTTGATTAAGTAAGGAACAAATTCTCTATGCTCTTGGATGTCATATTTGAAACTCTGCTCGATGCTACCAAAATGATGCCGATTCTGTACCTTGCCTATCTGCTCATGGAAGTACTGGAACAGCATGCGGGTGAAAAGATCAATCAGTCGATTGCAAAAGTCGGCAAAGCCGGACCGCTTCTTGGAGCTGCGCTGGGAATCGTTCCGCAGTGCGGATTCTCCGGTGCGATCGCCGGCTTCTATGCAGGCGGCATCGCGACTTTAGGTACACTGATCGCAGTTTTCCTGTCTACCTCAGACGAAATGCTGCCTCTCATGATCTCGGAAGGTGTGCAGGCCGGCGTTCTTTTGAAGATTCTTCTTTCAAAATTTGCCGCTGGCGTGGTTTTCGGCTATCTGGTCGATCTTGTCTTTCGTGGTCATACGGAAGCGCATATCGAGGATATCTGTGAACAGGATCACTGTGACTGTGAAAATACCAATATCTGGCTTGCAGCAGCGATCCACTGTCTGAAAGTCATGGGACTCATTCTGCTGGTTACTTTCCTGCTGAACCTGGCTTTTGAACTGGGCGGAGCGGATATCTTTAAGAGTATTTTGCCGGATATCCCGGTCGTCTCGGAGATCCTTGCCGGTCTTGTCGGACTGATTCCCAGCTGCAGCGCTTCGGTTCTTCTGACAGAACTATACCTCAATGGCGTCATCCATGCAGGTGCTCTGATCGCAGGTCTTTCCGCCAATGCCGGGGTTGGTCTGCTGGTTCTTTTCCGTCAGCATCGCCATCTCACGGGCAATTTCAAGATCACCGGCCTTTTATACGCCTGCAGTGTCGCAGCCGGAATCCTGCTTGGACTGCTCTTCTAAGAATAGTCCTTGATTCTACATTTCATCATGCAAAAAAACCCGATCAGCCAACACTGATCGGGTTTTTTTCTTATTTTCTGATAGAACGATCTTATTCCATCTCAGACAAACGCGGCATGGCCGGGATAGCGCCATGGCGGCTGGTGGTGATGGAGGCAGCCTTGTTGGCAAAAGCGGTGATGGACCGAAGCGTTTCTTCATCCAGTCCGTCCAGAGACGGCAAACGGCTGATTTTGGAAAGCGCTGCGCCGAAGAAAGTATCACCGGCACCGTTCGTATCGCCGACAACGATCGGCGGTACGGGCAGCTGACCAGTGAGATCTCCATAGCGGAACAGTGCACCATCTCCTCCCAGGGTGACAAAGATCAGCTTGATGCCATACTGCTCCTGCAGGATCCGAGAGCCTTCCAGCGGATCGTTGGATCCGGTCAGAAGGGGAAGTTCTTCATCGGAGATCTTCAGGATATCCACCATGGAAAGCGGCTCTTTCATCTGAGCGATAGCCCTGCCCTGCTCGGACCACAGACGATCCCGGTAGTTCGGATCGTAGCTGATGATCGCGCCTGCTTCTTTTGCTTTCTTTGCTGCATACAGTGTTGCGCTGCGGGAAGGTTCCGCTGTCAGACTGACGGATCCAAAATGCAGGATCTTTGTTTTGGCGAGCATCTCTTCATCAATATCTTCGATACACAGATTGACGTCCGCACTGGGATCGCGGTAGAAAGCAAAGGAACGTTCCCCACGGATATCCAGGCTGACTACAGCCAGTGTCGTCATTTCCTTTGGATCGGTGATCAGACCGCTGTCATCTACATTGTCCGCAGAAAGTGTAGCGCGCAGAAGATCGCCGAAGCTGTCATGTCCGATCTTGCCGATAAAGGCCGTCTTGGCACCAAGCCGGGAAGCAGCAACTGCCAAATTGGCAGGAGCCCCGCCGGGGTTCGCAGTATAGACCGGAATCCCGTTTTCATTTTTGCCGGACTGTGTCAGATCGATCAGAATTTCTCCTACGGTAATAATGTCAAACATTTTTCTTCCTCCTGTATTTTACGGATTACACTGCGGGCAAGGATAGTAGCCTGCATCGATCGCTTCCTGTCTGGTTCCGTTAAATTCCATTTTATTCCTGTCACTCATCTTCGCAACCCCTTCACAATCAGGATAGTGGAAGACATTGGATCGTTTATTGACGATGTAGGTATGGGTCTGGCCATCGTCTTCATGACTGTTTTCCGAATCGAAGATATTGCCGGGCAGTCCTTCGGTCTCGGCGATATCCAGATCGCCTTCGTAGATCTCACCGGTATCGTAATCGATCAGGGTATGTTCGGACGGATTAAAGACATTGTAAATGAAAACGCAGAAACAGATATCTTCACCGCCGTCCTCCAGCGACCACCCTTCCATCAATGCTCCGCGGCAGATCAGTTCATCTCCTGCAAAGATCGGTGTAACACGATACAGAACCATGGTGTTATATTCACGGACATAGTCACCGACCATCTCCTCAAACGGCCGCATGCCGTCATTGTTGAAAAAGTGAGTCCCCGTCACCAGATTGAGTTCATTATCGTTTTCTCCAGCCAGCTGAAAGGCGATCAGATGAGACCGTTCATAGCCGCTGTTCTTCTGCCAGCCGGAAGGATGGATCCAGTAGATATCACCTCTTTGCTCAGTCGGCATCAGCTCCCGGCTGAGGCTTCCCATCGCTCTGCCGCATCGGCCGAGCTCATCCAGATCGCTATAATCCTCATAGGCGCCTTCCAGCGCTTCTGCGATCTCCTCATCCGTAAAGTAGGGAATATTGTCGTGAATGACCGCATAGGTGTAACCTGCAAAGGCCGGAATGGTATCTGCATTAAAATCCTCATACTCGTCCGGGCTGACATAACCAACCGTGATAGGTTCTGTTTCTTCTTCCGAGACTTCTTCCGAGACTTCTTCGGATTCTTCCTCAACTTGGCTTTCTTCAGGTTCTTCTGATGCTTCCTGTTTGGAGGACTCCTCTACCAATGTCAGTTCATAAACAGAAGATTCCGTCTCCGGGACGATCTCCTCCACCTTTTGTTTACAACCGCTCACTGAAAGGACCATGAAAGCCATCAGGACCAGCCAGAGAAACCACTTTTTATTCATTGCTTGTCCCTCCTGCCGTCCCGGACCTTCGAAGATATCGTTCCTTCGTGATGATGTCATGAGAAAATCCGGCCAGTTCTGACTTTTCGATCAGGCGATATTCGGAAAGATTCAGATCCAGCTTTTTATCAAACGGATAGGTCCGGTTCCACCGGTAAAGAACCAACTCCCGGATGGAACCAACGTATGGCAGAAGCGGCAGATCTTCCACAAAGACGGTAATGGTCTGCCCGTTCATAAATCGTTTGTCGTGTGCTTCGTCCTCTTCCGCTTCCTGCAGCGGATCATCCACGATCACCAGATAATCCCCTTTTCCGCGGAACAGCTTCTTTGAGAACGGAGAGATCCACAGACGCTTTCCTTCTGAGATCGCCTGATCCGGATCCATCAGTTTTCCTTCCGGCAGCAGGCATCCTGCCTCCCGAAGCATATCGCGACTGACATTGCGGTCGCTGGATGTCCGCCGGCCGTTAAACAGCGTCCCGCCGCGTTCTTCTACACAGATCAAAACTTTCATAGGATCGGCACCCGCTTTTTGAACTCTTCTATAATCGCCGCATTCTTCCGGTCACCATCGTCCGTGTTGGCACTGGTATAGACCGTTGGCTGGATCCCCATTTCAAGCAGTTTTTCACAGGTTGCTGTCATGGTGAGATTGACCATCGTCGCATCGATCACCGTTGAGGTCGGGCTGATCATAGCCCCTTCTTCCATCCCGGGCAAATGAACGCAGGCATCGCCCAGAACACCGCCATTGTCCAGTACAAAGTCACACAGCTCAAAGAGCCGTTTGCCGCTCGGATGACGGCTGGCAACATTTTTCGAATGATTCAGAGAGGTGATCGCTACCGTTTTGACGCCCATTTCCCGTGCTTTGATGGCAGCGTCGATGCAGCCGGCGTTTCGGCCGGAGTTGCTGATCAGGAAAAGGACATCACCCGGTTTGATCCCGCTGGTCTCGATCACCGTCGAACCAACACCAGGTGCTCGTTCATAAAGGGAACTGGCCGAAGCGCTCTCATGAAGCATCAGAAACCCTTTTAATAACGGTGCGATATTGGCCAAACCTCCTGCCCGGTAAAAAGGCTCTTCACAGATCATGTGGGAATGCCCGGTACCGAAGAAATACAGCATGCCGCCGTTTGCAATGCTCTGTGCACAGATCTTCGACACCTCATCGATGACCGGTGTGACATTCTTCTCGACATGATCCAGCAGTTCCCGGACCTTCTCCAGATATTCCATATTCATCGCAGTCAATCCTCCCATACGATCGGCATAAGCCCATCTTATTCATGTATCATTTCTTCGATAACATCTATACATAATTTCAGACGATCCATCAATGTTGATTTTACCACATATTCGTCCAAAGTGTGAGCATTTTCTCCTTCAGCGCCGATCCCATCCAGTACCGGAATGCCTTCATCTGAAACGAAGCTTCCGTCGGATCCTCCGCCATGTATTCTCCCTTCCAGCAAGAGACCGTGCAAAGCTGCTTTTTCCTTTGCAAGATCATACAGACGTTTTCCCTCTTCCGACTGAACCATCGGGGGACGAATGCCGCGAATCTTCAGTGCGATCTTCGTATTGGGAACTGAATTTTCCTCACAGATCTCTTCGATTCTCTGAAGCGCTGATCTTAAGAGAGCAGGATCGAACGCTCGGACTTCACCGGTCGCCCAGGCCTTCGGACAGATGATGTTGGCCTTTCCTTCAGCCACGATTGCACCAACATTGACCGTTACAAAGTGGTCATCATCCCGCAGGGAATAGATTTTTGTGATTGCTTCCGACAGTGCCTGAATCGCGCTTGCTCCCGCCTGATAGTTTGTCCCGCTGTGTGCCGGGATCCCGGTCACAGTCACTTCCCATCCGGCAAGGCCTTTTCGCCCGATCGTACAGTATCCCGGAATCGAGGGCTCCAGGCAAAGACAGAAATCGCTTTCCTTCGCAAAACGGCGGATCACATCTTCACTTCTGCCAGATCCGATCTCTTCATCACCATTAAATACACCGGTGATGCCCCAGTCATCGGGAAGGTTCCCGGCAAAATGCCGGATGATCTCTACCGCAAACAAATCGCCGGCCTTCATATCCAGTACACCCGGACCTTTGAGAACGCCGCCTTCCTCCCGGAAGGGATTCTTATCATAAGTACCCATTGGGAAAACGGTATCCCGATGTCCTAAAATGAGTACCTGATGCGGTTTTTTCTCTGCCGGCAAACGAACGATCAGCAGATCTCCGCCCTCTGCTTCTTCCCGGCTGATCAAAATGTTGCCATCCGGAACGGCACTTCTGAAATCTTCCTCCATCATCTGGTTGATCTTCTCGATCTGAACAGCATTCGCGCTGGGTGTCTCTGTTTTCACATATTCCCCAAGCCGGCCAAGAAATGCTTCTTCACTGGAGATTCTGTAATTCATCGATGATCCTTTCTTCCAGGATTTCCTTTGCATCTGCCCGGTAGTGGCTAGCCATATCCTCATAGCCACTATCCTGATCCAGCGGCCTTCCGGAAGGAAGATATCCTTCATATCCTCCTGCATAGCACCGGATCAGGGCAGTCTTTCCGGTTTTCATCATGATCGTTCCGGCAAAGCGGACAGCATCCTTCTGCGGTGCCTCAAAAGGCAAACAGATGTAAATATAGGAATCCTTCCGAACTTCTTTCCGGTAAATACCTTCCGGCACGAACAGATCGATCCCGATCAGTGTGATCCTTGCATTAAGCGGGCTGTTTTTCCCATAGCCGGGTCTTTGAAGGACGCTCCTGCAGGCGATATACTCCCGTTTCTCGGCTTCATCAGCACAGTCTTCGATCTTCTTCTCCAGGTATGCAAGAACTCTTATTCTTTCGTTCTCATCAAAGCATTCTGCCGAAGGGATCAATACTTCAAAACTATGCTGCCGGATCTCTATATTCTCTGTCCATTCCAGATTTTCAAAAGAAACCGTCGTCTGTTCTGCCAGAAGACATCCCATACGAAGCACTTCCCGGAAGCTTGCTTCTTTCCTGGTAAATCGGGTAGATATATCCGCACAGGCACTGTTCATAAAAAGAATATCCGGTATTTGTCCTGTATTTTGTTTTGCCAATGCCTTTACTGCTTCTTCCCATCCCCAGATAAGATCCCGGGAGATGAGCAGATTTTTTTCATTCAATACCGTTGGATGACAGGCGAAAAGCGTCAATGCGATCGGCGGCTCTCTATCCGGGCTTTCCAGCCAGAGTGTTTTAACAGGCATTGAGAACAACGACTTTGCTCTTTCTGTATCACGGTAAGAGCCAACGCCCTGGACTCTTACCTCCTGAAAAGCAGCTCTGACAGGATGCTTGTTTTCGACTGCCGTTTTCGCTGCTTCCAGCACTTTGCTGATGATCCATTCACTGTAAGCCTGATCGTAACAGGACATCGTGCGAAATACACTCTGCGGTGCCGCGTGGGTATGAATCGCACCAACAGAAATTGCATCCATCTCAGGGAACCGATCCACAATAGCATTTTCGATTTCCCGGCAAAAATAGTCGGAGGTTCCCAAAAGATCCAGTTCCAGAAAAACCACTGCCGTCTTTTTCTGTTCCTGTTCTCTTGTTTCCAGTAAGACAGCTCGCACATAAAGTGGATCATGCACACCGGTGGCTGCTTCCTTACGAAGATCAAAACCAGCCAGCGGGAAAGGCTGATCCGGCGTGATAGCGGCCTGTCCGAACCCCGCAAAAAGTTTACTCATCATGTGCCTCCATGACAGCTTGCGCTGCACCTGTTAATCCCGCCTCATAGAGTGCGATCGAGGCAGCGCTCTGCACCGCCGGAACAACGGGAAGAGAAATATGGCTGATTCTTGGTTCATCCTGCAGAAGCTTTATCACTTCTTTTGCGAGGGGGCTGTTCTCCCGCATCAAACCACCGGATAAGACCAATGAGAAGGAAAGTCCGCTGTCATTCTCATGCCAGTCATAAGGATCGGTATTTGCGGATCGTTTCAGAACGGCATGCACACTTGCCTCAACTTCTTTTGCTGCTTCCCTGAAAAGAAAAGCAGCTGTAGCGTTTTCCTGCTGGGCCAGCTGATCGATCACCCGCGTCACAGAAGCTAAGTGGGTACGGTAATCTTCCTCTGAACCGCTTACGACTCTCCAGAGCCTGCGGCTGTTTTCCTCCTTCAGGCCATAATGGGCAAGAACTGCTTGATAGAATTCCGGATCCATCGGATATCTGCCGTCACTCATCTTTGTAGCGACATGAAGTGACTTAAGACCAATATCAAAACCTGCGCCTTCATCCCCGATCTGCGGCCCCCAGCCGCTGGCTTTGACAAACACCCTGTCATGAAGAAGGTAGGTTACGGCTCCGGTTCCTGCGATCGTACAGATGGCCGGTGAGAATCGGTCTTTCGATGCACCATACCAGACCGGATAAATATCACTGTCACAGGATACATTTTCGCATCCTGTCACTTCACGGAAAAATGCCGCATGTCCACTGCCGCCAAACACTTCCACGGCAGCTGAGGCGATGAACATACCTTCGATCTTCTTCTCCCGGATTGTAAAAGAATGGTCTTTCCCCTCTGCCTCTTTCCATGCCAGATCGATGCTGTCCCGAATCGACTGTGCTGCCATTTCCTTTCCACAGTATAGGTAGTTCGCCGGGCCGGCTTTGCCGAGTCCAAGGATCCTGCCCGTATCATCTATGAGCATACACCGGGTACTCGTTCCTCCGCAGTCAAATCCTGCATAAATCTTCATGATTTTTCCTCTCATCCGATTATCAGAAAAGCCCGAGGCAACGCCCGGGCTTTCATCGTGTTTTTTGTACAATTATTCCAGATTCGTGTAGACATTCTGCACGTCATCGGAATCTTCCAGTGCATCTACCAGACGTTCCATCTGATCCAGCACTGCCTGATCATCGGTAGTGACATAATTCTGCGGGATCATGGTCACTTCTCCGCCGGTAATCGTC